>JAIFNE010000034.1 GCA_020047875.1 Hydrogenophaga sp. | reverse complement strand
CGCTAAAATTCGTCTGCGCGGGTGTAGTTCAATGGCAGAACGGCAGCTTCCCAAGCTTCATACGAGGGTTCGATTCCCTTCACCCGCTCCATTTTTGGCTTTCATGTACCGTCATAAACGGTCAAAAACCCAACAAAATCAACAACTTACGGCAAAATAAGCCGTCAAGTTCAGTCAGTCGCTGTCATTGCAGCGCAATCGGTTTGGGGGTAAAAACTGGGGGAACCGGGCAAAAACGCCCGCTTCCACAAGGATTGTTCCCCCATGCTGACCGAAATTGCCTGCAAAGCCGCCGCCTGCCCAGACGACAAGCCGCGTCTGAGATTCACCGATGGCGGCGGTCTGTACCTCGAGGTGACGCCCAACGGCACGAAGCGCTGGTTCTGGAAATACCGCTTCAACGCCAAAGAAAAGCGGCTCTCCCTGGGCACCTACCCCGCTGTCAAGCTCAAAGAGGCGCGCTTTGCCAGGGATGACGCTCGCAAGCTGCTGTCACAGGGCAGCGACCCGGTACAGCGCCGCAAGATCGACAAGGCCACCGCCCGCGTCAACGCGGGCACCACCTACGAAAAGGTCGCCCGCGAATTCCACAAGTTGAAAGTCAAGGAGTGGAGTGACGCGCACCACACGAAGTGGATTCGGCTGCAAGAGGCGAATCTTTTCCCATGGATCGGCCCGCTCCCGATTGCCGACATCACGCCGCCGCTGCTGCTGGAAACGTTGCGCCGCGTGGAGGCCAGGGGCAAGAACGAAACCGCCCACTCTTTGCGTCAATACGCTGGCCAGGTGTTCCGCTACGGCATGGCAACAGGGCGGTGCACCCAAGATCCCGCCCATGCGCTGCGCGGTGCACTGCAGGCGGTGATCGTCAAGCACATGGCCGCCGTGTTGGAGCCCAAGCAGGCCGGCGAACTGTTGCGCGCCATTGATGCCTACCAAGGGCACCCAACGACACGCGAAGCGCTGGTTCTGAGCGCCCTGCTCTTTCAGCGGCCGGGCAACATCCGGCAAATGGAGTGGGCCTGGGTTGACCTTGTCGGTGGAATGCTAACCATCCCCGCCGCCTCAATGAAACGCACCGTTCAAGGCAAGCGCACCGGCAAGCCCCACCTGGTGCCCCTGGCGCCTCAGGCCGTCGACTGCCTCAAGCGCATGCACGTTCTGTCTGGCGCCGGCCGCTACGTGTTCCCCAGCCTGCTCACGGGGGAACGCCCCATGTCTGACAACACCGTGAACACCGCGCTGCGGCGCATGGGCTACACCAACAGCGAGATGACGGCGCACGGATTCCGGGCGATGGCGCGAACGATCCTGGGTGAGCACCTGGAGACCGACCCCGAGGTAATCGAGGCGCAGCTCGCACACGGAAAGTCTGGCCCGCTGGGCATGGCCTACGACCGCACCACCTACCTGGCGCAGCGCCGCAAGATGATGAACGAGTGGGCGGACTACCTGGACAAGCTGCGCAAAGGCGCGGACGTGATCGCCCTTCGCGCATGAATACCGCCATGCCCAGCGGCGGTTTTTGCTGGGCACAAAAGGCGGCGGGGCCGATGTTCTCAGCATCGGCCCCGCCTGACCACCACCGAAGAACGGACCCTCGATCATGGCTGACACGAATTCTGCAACACCCCGGCCCGCAACCCGCAACCGAGCGAAGGCCCGCGAGCTGGCCCCCTGCTACCGCGCCGGGGCCGGGCCTGCATCGTTTTGCAGCGGGATACCTGCGCACGAACGCAGCGTCGTAGACGCCGCCCTGGCCATCCTTGGGCGCTACCTGGGGGAGCCCGGCGCCGCGTTCGACAGCCCGCACGCGGTGCGCGACTTTCTGCGCTTGCACTTGGGCGCCGAAAAAATGGAGGTGTTCGCGGTGCTGTACCTCGACAACCAAAACCGCGCCATTGCCTTTGAAACCCCCTTCGCTGGCACCCTGGGACAAACCAGCGTGTACCCCCGTGAGATAGCCCGGGCGGCGCTGAAACACCATGCGGCGGCCGTGATCCTGGCGCATAACCACCCCAGCGGATCAGCGGAACCGAGCCGGGCCGATGAAACCCTTGATCGATGTTCGCGTGTTGGACCACATGATCGTGACCGGGCGCGAGGTCACATCCATGGCCGAGTTGGGCCTGATGTAGACCGAGAGTTTCGCCACGCCTAGCCCGAGGCTGATCCTCAAGGGCGAAAAGCCGGAAACCTTCACCGGCCTGGCGCTGGCACCTTATGAGGGCCGCACCGTGAAGGGGGCGAGATGAGAAACCATGAGAAAACAGAGACGCGGAAGCCAGCGTTTCAGATAGACGCCGAAAAGCTTGAAAAGGTCGCCACTGCCCTTGGCGCTGGGGATGTGTCTGAGTGCCTATTCCCCGACGTCAAGCACGTCATTGAAATTCTGGCGCGCGTACAGGTCATTCAAGACATAGCACCTGGCCATCTCGATGAATATTTTGATGTTTTCATCCCACACTTCACAAAGGAGCGGAATAAAGCGATCCTGGCCGAGGAGGCACAAAGAAGAGCCGAGGCCCAGGGCTTTGGTGAAGAATGGCGCGAGACGATTACAGCGGGACGCCACCCACAGCAAAAGGACTTTCTGTGGAAACGAGTTCAGCTGTACATGAAGGTCAACAACGTGAGCGAAGCGGATGCAATTCGAGCCCTTGCCGCCCACCTCGAAAAGGATGAGGGCGACGTGAGGCGAACCGTCACAAGGTCAAAATCACGCCGCTCGTAGCCGTTGTGCCGGATTGGCGGACACCTGAAATCGTGTGTCACTTCCAAGCACGAGGCAGCCGGTAGACCATGCGCCCCATGTTCATTCATGGGGTGCAATATGCAATCACAAGCAATCAGAAACAGCCGTCAACATCGGCAAACAGTGGCCGCCGCTCAGATACCTGACGCGCGGCTAAAAATTCAAACAGTCATCGAACTGACCGGCCTGTCAGAGTCATCAATCCGGCGCAAAGTGGCGGCAGGGGCGATGCCGGCGCCCATCAAAGATGGCGTTCGGTGCACTCGCTGGGTGGCATCGGACGTAACCGCCTGGTTGCGTTTGCGTGGAGGTTCCACGCAATGACCAACCAAGAAAAAACTGCCATGGTCACCGACGCCGAAATCTCGGCCCGGGTGACGGCCATGGCGCGTGAGCTGGATTGCTTCACCACTCGCGACGTGACGCTTCTTACCGGCACGGGCCGCGAGACCCTGGTGAAGCTGCGCAATGCAGGCAAAGGACCACCGTCTGTACTGGTGGGGAGCACGCTGCTCTATCCCGTGCAGGCATTCAAGGGGTGGATCAATGCAAACATCGGAAACCCTCACCCGAAGAGCCGGAAAAGGGCTTTGACGGGAGACGCGCCATGACCCACGCCAAGCGAATAGCAGCACTCCACCCCGATCCGCTTGAGGTCGCCAAGCCAGAGGCCCTGGTGTGCGGTGACCGCCTGCTGGCACAGGACATCGAAGAAATGCTCCTGCGCTACGTGCTGGTCTACGGACGCGACGAAGTTTGGGACGCCTGGAACATGGTCCCTATGCGCATGGCCGCATTCAGGCTTATCTACTCGCGTGAAATGGTCAGGGACTGGCAAGCCGCCCATGATCGCCGCGTTATCCCGCCTGAGGCGATCGTGTTCGACCCCAGCGGCAAAGAGGTGCCATCCGGGGGCCTGAACCAGTTCACCGGCTGGCCACTCAAGCCCCGCCAGGGCGACGTGAGCCCCTTCCTGGAGCTGATCGACCACTTAGTAGGCCTGCACAGCACCCACGTCCTGCGCTGGCTGGCGCTGCCCCTTCAGAAGCCAGGCTCCAAGCTGGCTACCGCGCTGGTGTTGCATGGGCCCCAAGGCTCAGGCAAGAGCCTGGCTTTTGAGCCGCTGCGACAGATTTACGGCCAATACGCCACCACCATCGGCCAGCACCAGCTCGACAGCAAATACAACGACTGGGCCAGCCGCAAACTGTTTGCGCTGGCCGAAGAGGTGGTGGCCACTGGCGAGGCGCTACACCACAAGAACGCACTGAAAAACCTCATCACCAGCGACGAGCTGCTGATCGAATCCAAGTTCATGGCGGTTCGCGCCGAGCGCAATTGCCTGAACCTGGTGTTCCTCAGCAACGAGCACCGCCCCCTGGCGCTGGAGGCCGATGATCGCCGCCATGCGGTGTTCTGGACGCCGCCACCACGCACCGATGACCTTTACAACCGCGTGCGTCGGTGGCTGGATCAGGGCGGCGCCCGCGCCCTCATGTCACATCTCTTGAGCTTGGACCTGGGCGACTTCCACGCCCACACGCCGCCACCCATGACCACGGCCAAGGACGATGTGCAGGAGCTGGGCTTGCGGCCATCCGAGCGTTTTGCTCGCGACTGGCTTGCCAACGACCTCGATCTACCCCTGTGGCCCTGCAGCACCAGCCAGCTTTACCGCGCCTTCACTCGCTGGGCACGCCAGCAGGGCGAGCGCTCCTACGCCAACCAGCCGGTGTTCACAAGCGCGGTAGCCAAGTACGCAGGGCCGCGCTTGGTGAAGGCGAAGACCGCTCCCAGCCATGGGCAGCCTGGTGTGCCCATCATGCTGTGGATGCCCGCTGGCACTGGCCCTCTGCCAGGCGTGACGCGCCATGAATTCGCCCGCGCCAGCGTGGATGCATTCGAGCCCTGCCTGGCCCGCTTTGCTCGCACCGAGGGTGATCTGGCATGAAGCTGGCCACCGTCCTGCATACCCCGCTTCCCCCGCTGCTGGAGAAGACACCCGGCCAGAACCCGCGTACTTCCTCAACTTCCTCCGCTTCCTTCCCTTTTCACCTCCACGTGAAAAAGAAGGAAACAGGAAAAGGGCCAACCACACGCGCACGCGTAAGGGTATGGAAACACATCGGAAGCGTAGGAAGCCGAGGAAGTGGAGCAAGCGCAGCGACCCCCCGGTTTGGGTCCTTCCCATGTGCACCTACTGCGGGTCATTCACAGCCCGTGAGCTATGTAGTTAGCCACGTGAATAAATAGGTGATTGGTATGGAATATCCGTTAATTTATATCGATAGGTTTTGCAAATGACTCAAAAAGAACTTGCCGAGGCCCTGGGCATATCCCAAGCCGCGGTTTCCAAGCTGGTCCGGCGCGGGATGCCCAGCGACACCGTTGAACGTGCTTCACGCTGGCGCCGAAGGCACCTGCAGACCGGCCGCATGAAAGGCATTCGCAGGGATACCCAGCCCAGCCAGCAGCCATCAACCGCTGGCGCTACGGTGGAACAGCCAACCGCACCCGAGGATGTGGATCTGTTCGACCCAGACCGGGATGATGAGGAAGCTGGCGTTCAGGCATACCGGGATGCACGCGACAGAAAAGAGCACTACCAAGCCGAGATGGCACGCATCGCCTACGAAAAGGAAACTGGCGAGCTCTTGAGAACCGCAGACGTGGTGGCGGTCATCGCAAACGCCGCGACAACGATGCGCACCAGTCTCGAGGCCTTGCCGGCTCAGCTCGCGCCAGCGCTTGCAGGACGCAGCGAAAACCACATTCAAGCCGCACTTGCATCGGAAATCGAACGCACCCTCGAAAACCTTTCGCGCGGGTTTGCAGCACTTTCACACACCCAGGAACCAAGGAGCCAACATGCTGACACTTGAAAACTTTCTATCTGACTCCGAGCGCACCGAATTTGCCGCCCTGGTGGCTGAGGCTGAGCAGCAAGGCGCTCAGGCAGTGCGCTGGCACTCTGCCGAGTCCCGCGTGCTTGTCATCGCCCTGTTCGGCGACGGCAAGCTGCAAACCTGGTTCGCCAGCCCAGCCCAAAACGCGACCGAGGCAGCGGTGGTTCAGGCGGTCGTTTTGCTTGGCGTCGACCAAGCCCGGCACACCCTGGCCAGCCTGCAGACCGGCGCCCATGGCCTGGCAGCCGCCGCGATCAACAAGGCCCGCCACTGAGGGCTTGAAAAGCGCGTATTTTTGTGATACGATGCGCGCCACATCGAGTTCTTCAGAACTGGATTGTCAGAGACGCCGGGAGGCTACAAGCTCTGAAATCCTGAACCCGGCTTGGTTGCTGGGGGGTCTGAAGAATGGAGAAAGCTGCAGCTCCTGGACCGGGCCGCGCTGATCGAAAACGTGCACCGCGCAAGCGGTGTGTTTTTTATCGGCGCGGCCTTTTCCGTTTTGGTCCGCGCCAGACCATGGAGCTGCTTATGAACATTCCCGATTCAATTGCACGCCATCTCGATCAGGGCCGCGCCGAGCGTGCGCTGCTGTTCGATCGATCGGCCATCAACGAAGACACCAGAACCGCCGCGCTGGCCTTCGCCAGTGAAGAGCCGTACGAGCGCTACTGGGGCGTCGAAATCCTGGACACCACGGCAGCCAGCATGCGCCAAGGGCGTTTGCGCAGCGGCGCCAATTTGCTGTGCGACCACGACACCCGCGATGTGGTGGGCGTTGTCGAATCTGTCGAGATCGGTGCGGACCGTGTAGCCCGTGCCGTGGTGCGTTTTGGCAAAAGCGCCCGGGCAGAGGAGGTCTGGCAGGACGTGCGCGACGGTATCCGCCGAAACGTGTCGGTCGGCTACCTCATCCACAAGGCGCAGCTGGTCGAGACCGTGGACGGTGTGGAAACCTACCGCGTCACCGACTGGGAGCCGTTCGAAGTTTCCCTGGTCAGTGTGCCCGCTGATGCCACGGTCGGCATTGGCCGATCCACCGAAGCCACTCCCAAGCCACCCCGCGCAACCCTCACCCTCAAAAAACCCAACCTCCCGAAAGAAACCATCATGGAAAACACCACCGAAACACGCGACCACGCCAAAGAAATTGCCGCCATTGCCAAGGCCACCACCGGCGCGGGCGTGCCCGAGCTGGCGATGAAAGCCATTCAAGAAGGCCAGACCGTTGAGCAGTTTCAGCAACACCTGATTCGCCAAATCTCCACCAAGCCAATTTCTGATTCCAGCATCGGCATGGGCCAGCAAGACACCCGCGATCTGGGCGAGGCCCGCATGCTGCGCACCGCCGCAGACTTCCGCCGCCACTACAGCAACCTCCCCGCCTACAGCGGCGAGCGCCTGGGCCTGGCTGACTTCCTGCGCGGTGTTGCTCGCATGAAAACCACTGCAGCCGCCACCCGTGCGCTGTCTGTCGGTGTGGACACGGCGGGCGGCTTTGCTGTGCCATCGGTGGTGATGCCTGACATCCTGGCTGCACTCGCACCCGCTTCAAGCCTGCTCACGGCCGGTGCGGCGATCGTTCCGCTGAACGGCGATGCGAAGTCCTACAGCTTTGCCGCGGTGAACACCCTGCCTGTGGCGTCATGGCGTGCGGAGAATGGCCCGGTGGCGGAGTCCGACCCCGCGTTCCGCAATGTCCTGGTGACACCGCGCTCCCTGGCCTTTGTGGTTCGCGTCTCGCGCGAGCTGCTGGCCGATGGGGTCAACATCGAAAGCGCTCTCCGGGCAGCCATCGCCCAAGCGTTTGCGGTGGAGATCGACCGCGCTGGCCTGCGCGGGAGCGGCACGGCGCCGGAAATTCGGGGCCTGCTGAACACGGTAGGCGTGCAGGCAGTCGGCAACGGCGCCAACGGCACCTCGCTGGGCAGCTATGCGAACCTGTTCAGCGCAACTCAGGCCATCCTGCAGGCCAATGGCCCGATGCCAACCGCCGCGATCATGTCGCCACGAAGCCTGGTGCGCCTGGGCGCCCTGGCAGACAGCACCGGCCAGCCGCTGCAGGTCCCTGGCATGCTGAGCACGATGCAGATGCTGCACACCAGCCAGATCCCCAACAACCTGACTGTGGGCACCTCCAACGACTGCAGCGAGATCTATGTGGGGAATTTCTCGCAGTACGCGATTGCGATGCGCGAGGAGCTGTCGGTCCAGATGCTGCAGGAGACCTACGCGGCCAGCGGCCAGATCGGTTTCATGTGCCACGCCCGCCTGGACGTGGCGCCGCTGTACCCGGCCGCGTTTGCGATCGTGACGGGCGTTCGCTGACTCCCTTCGAAGGCGCAGCCACTGCGCCTGGCAAAGTCACAAGAACCCGCTTCTACCGAGGCGGGCTTTTTGTTGGGCGCCGCAAAAGCTGAGAAGCACCCGCCTGGCAAGCTGAGAGACAACGGCGGGAGGCGGCACCAAGCCCCACCGGTGACACGGCGGGGCTTTTTTTCGTCTGGTGCGGCCTATCCCGCATGGCGAGGAAAACGGCGTGTGTGAGGCGCTTTTCGCGACGAAATAGCCTGAGACTATCAAAATGGCATGGCACGGAATATGCAACCAGCAACATCCGTGCCTGATAGAAATTCGCTAAGACAACCGCCGCTGATTTTTTCGGGCCTTCCCGGCGCTGGCCTGGTGCACCGCCGGCAACACCGC
>JAIFNE010000051.1 GCA_020047875.1 Hydrogenophaga sp. | reverse complement strand
GGGCCCACCGGTGTGCCGCTGGCTTCGCTGCGCACGATGATGCGGTTGCCGTCCACCAGCACGTCTTTGATGTCCCATTTCAGATCAGGGATGAGCTTGCCGAAGCCGCCCACCTGCGCGACGAAGCCGTCGCGGCCCTTGAAGTCGGTTTCGCTGGAGTACGACTTCCAGTCGGGCGACAGGGCCTGTTCGGACAAAGCCTTGAGGTCTTTGGCGGCCGGCTGGTTGAGCATTTCGTAGAACGGCGCGATCTGCTGGCGCGCTTGTTCAACGGTCATCGTCTGGGCAGCGGCGGGCATGGCCTGAAGGCTGGCGACGGCCAATGTGGCGGCCAGGGTGGCGCGGTGGTAGGGCTTGAACATGAGGGTCCTTTCTGTGAGGGTTTAAAAAGCCAGACACCAGTGTCCGTTCAAGCGCCTATTTGGGCGAGATCGATTGAGGACTGAGAATGATCAAATTCGGACAAAATGAAGGGCATGACACAGAAGAATGAAATCATTCATGTCGACTTCAATCCTCCTACCGATGCCCGGCTCGCTGTCGAAGCCATGGAAATGGCTGAGTTGCTGCAAAGAGCACCAGCTGAACACTTTCGCAAGCTGCAGCGGGCGGATTTTTTCCGCCTCATCGGCGTGACGAACGGGGAGACCGAATGGATGGTGGATTTTTCCACCTTCCCCGCATCACCTGGCCACTGGCTGCTGGTGCGCCCCGGGCAAGTCATGCGGTACGACTTTTCTCGCCCTTGGTCCGGGTGGATGCTGGTGTTCCGGCCCGATGGCTTGTACGGCAACGACCGGCCCGGGCAGTCGGGTGAATTCAACCTGCTGCACCGTCTGGAAGGCCTTGGCAGCCAACACACACTGGACCACCAACAGCGGGCCTGGATGGACAGCAGCCTGAGACAAATCCAGACCGATTGCGCCTGGGCCGGCGACGTGACGTTGCGCAACGAGGTGCTGCGCTTGCAACTGGCCAGCACCCTGTTGCGTTTGTCTATGTGGCAGGAGATTCGTCAGCCAATGCCAGTGACGGAGCCGCGCGCATGGGCGGCTTACAAGCGTTTTCAGCTGCGATTGGAAACCGATTTCGCCAAGGCGCACAAAGTCCAGCATTACGCGCTGGCGCTGGGCATGGGTGAAAAAAACCTCAGCCGGGTGTGCCTGGCAACGATGGGCGTGTCAGCCAAAGCCTGCATCAACCAGCGGCTGGTGCTGGAGGCCAAGCGCCTGCTGGCCCACACCACACGGCCCGTGCAGGCCATTGGTCACGCACTGGGGTTTGAAGACGCCACCAACTTCGTGAAGTTTTTTCGGAAAGAAACCGGACTCACCCCCGGGGGTTTTCGGCAGACCAACGCTTAGGCGGTTTGCCGGCCGGCTGAACGGCTTCACCCCCACTCAATTGTCAACCCGAACGAAAACTTGGATGTCTTCGTTTCGCATTGCACTGATTGAAACAGTCAGAGTGAATAGTCCAAGGTCGTCCATACCGTCAGCTTTACCGTCTTTGTTTTTGTGGATCAGGGCGAAGTCCTGAATCATCCAGCTACGCCCACTGTGTGTAGCCAACTTCACTTCAACCTGTTCCAGTCCTTGGCAAGCTCGTAAACATCCGGCATCCAGCTTTCAACGTTGCTGAACGTGATGACCATCCGGTTGTTGGCTGGGTCGGTATTCCAGCCAATGCGCTGACCACCCCAGCCAGAAGCCCATGCCGTATTCGGAACAATGCTGTTTTCCGTCCAGGTGAAGTAGCCATAGCCAGCAAAGAGTTTGCCCATCTTGCGCGTGGCCGGGTTACTGCCGTTGCTGATTTGCGTACTCAGTGCAGCCCGCACATAGTCACCAAAGCAGCCTTGTTCTCGTGAACTTCGCTTGACCCATACGGCGAACCGCATCCAGTCATCCAGTCGCATACGCATGCCGCTGTCAGCCAGCCCGTTTTGTTGACGGTCTTGCACGTAAAGCCCCGGCTTTGCTGCCCCCATTGGATTCAAAATCTGCTCTTGAATCCACTGGCTCCACGGTGTACCCGTCGCTCGGCTGACCATGATGCCCAACAGAATCGGATCAGTGCTTTTGTATGAGGTCACTTCGCCCGGTTTGTACTCAGAGAAAACGCCCCGTGCTGCTTTGGCAATCCGGTCTTCGGTCACCAGATTGACCAGATTCAAATTGCCGCGCCCCCATTCCTTGAACTGGTCGGGTGTCCAGACAGAACTATCAGGGTTGGGGTCAGCTGCACCGGACGCCATGCGGAGCAAGTCGCGGACCGTGGCATTGCCCAACGCTTTGCCGTTAAGTTCCGGCACAACGTCACTGGAACGGGTTTCCAGCTTGAGCTTTCCCGCGCATATGGCTTGACCCACCGCCATAGCCGTGACAGTCTTGCCCATCGAGAAGCCGAAGAAGACTGAATCATCGTCGGCTGGCGCTTTTGTCTCTGAGTACAGTACCGTGTCACCATCCATCAAAACAAACGCTTTTGCAGGCCGATTTGCCACCAATGCGCGTGCCTTATCAATGATGGCTTGCTCTGCCGCTGTTGGTGCGCGTTTTTGAAGTTGCGTAGGCGTGGAACTTGGCTTGGTTTCATACCACCACGGATTGCCTTTCTTGACCAGCAGCCATTCATCCGGGGCTGCGGCATTGCCGTCAGCGAGGGGGTTGTTTTGGGCGAATGCTTGGCTGCAAAGCACCATGCATGTAGTCCAAATCAGCGATAACGCTCTTTTCATAAAACGTACCTTCAAGAAGGATTTTTTAGAAAAGCGAGCACATCAAGAAGGGGCCCGCGCTCCAAGTCCAAGTGCAACACTTTCTTTTGGAGAATTTGTTACAAGCCCAAAACCTACACACACCTGAGCCGGAAGATCGCGCCTTGATGCAAATCTGGGCACACTCAAAACATCATCTCTGCGTCAAGCTAACGCCAGCATCAAATGCCCGATTTCTGCGTTGGCCGGACGCACCTTGATTTCAATGTCGTAGCCAAGCCGTGTAAGGCAGTCCATCAGTTTGCGCTCAGACAGGTTGGTAAAGTCGCCGCGCATCATGTCGGAGACTTTGGGTTGAGTGATGCCCATCCGCTTGGCAGCTTCTTGTTGAGTCAGGCCACGGCTTTTCATGGCTTTCCTGATCTCGATCACCAACCCGGTTTTGATTTTGAGCTTTTCGGCGTCGGCTAGGCCAAGATCAGCAAACACGTTGCCTGAACCACGATGCACTTCAACGCCGTCAACAAGTCGGGTTTTCATTTCCGCAACTCCTTTACATACGCTTCGGCAATTTTCAGCCTGGCGTGGATGATGTCCATGTCTTCCTTGGACGTGGCGATGCCGCGCTTGCTCTTCTTCTGGAAGCAGTGAAGGACAAACACTGCCTCGGCAAATTTGACGGTGTACACGGCGCGGTAGGTGCCGCCAACATCGTCTTCCACCACCTCAAGTACACCTGCGCCACCAAAGCCTTTGATCACTTTGGCCGCCTCATGTTTGTCGCCCGACTGCGCCAGTGACAAAGCAAAGCCGGAAAGCCGCCGAACGTCGGCAGGCAAGGCCATCAAATTTTTGTGGCTGCTACCGATTCATTCAAGCGGTTTTCCGTTTGTGAGCATGGCCGAATATACATGAACTAGTATAGGAAGTCAATCGACAAAACTGCGCCGCTTCTGGCGCAGTCTGTTACAAGTGCTTGTTACAGCCACCCCTATTCACGATCTTCAGTCGTCCAATGCGTCAAACGCTGAATCAGGAAGCAGGCCGACCTTCCGCATTGCGCTGCATGCCTGCTGCTGTTGCCGCTACCCGATACCGGCGAGCAGCCGGTCGATGAGATCACTGGCCTGGCGCTGCCGGAGCACCCTGGCCTCGCGGAGTTCAGGCTCCTGCCCTTCACCAAGCTCGAACTTGGCCACCGAAACCGGCCCGTCCTTGCGGTAGCCCTCGGTCGCCTCGTCATTGGCGAATCGGCGCCTGAGGACATCGAGTCCTTCCCGGATGACCGCCGAATGCGAGCCGGCCATCGCATGGCCAAAGGCTGCGACGACGGCGCCGAGCCCGTCTGGGGCATGCTCGATGCAATAGACCAAATCATGGGCGTCCTTGCGCTCGAAGCGCTGGTCGAACGCGAAGGCCTTCAGGCAAGAGAAGCTGACGATGTCCGCATGCTTGACGCGTTCGGTGGCCACGCCGTTCTCGCCCAGCAGCTCCGCGCGGATCTCGGTGACCTGATGCAGGTCGAAAACAATGGACGAGTGCGGAATGTTGAGCGCCGAGATCGTGCCTTCCGTCGGCAACGGCTGCACCCGGCCCCCGGCGATCTCGGGCGCATCGGCCAAGAGCTCCAGCACCATCAGCGCCCCGTGCTCGGTGCGCGTCTGCCATCGCCACGAAAGCTTCAACCCCTGGTCGTTGACAGCGCGCTCGAAGCCCATGCGCTTCAGGTTGTCCTCCAGCGAGTGGTACGCGTCGGTGTCGGCCAGTAGCTGCAGATCGATGACGATGTCGACATCCATCGTGCCGGCGTGCGCAGGCACGTCGGGTGGACGCTGGGGCACCAGATAGCGCGGCGTCAGACCTCCGACCAGGAAGACCGACTCCTTCCAGGGCCCGAGACCGCGTAACAGCGTGACGAGGACACGCTCGCAGTCCACCGTGTAGGTATCGCTGTATCCGCCGAAGTGCGAAGGTTTGACCATCAGAAGCCTATCCTTTCCTTGCGCAGGTGCTCGGCCATCTCCTTGGAGCGACCCTCGGCGCGCACCAGGTCCAGGTAAGTCTGGATCGGGCTGGCCAGCCAGATATCGTCCACCCGCTGCCTGAACAGCAGATCCCCCGGCGACTTGGCGTCGATGACCACCAGATTCGCGCCCTCGCTGACGGGTCGGGCGCCCAGCTCACCCAGCGCAGCCTCGGTGGCAGAACCGGCTGGCAAGCGGATGCGAACCTGCGAGAAGTTCGACAGAAAAGGGGCGTAGCGCTGGGCAGCCGCTTCGTGGGTGACCGCATAGTCGATCCCATGCGAAGAACACACACCGTCGAATCCTGCGGCCAGGGCGTCGACCTTCATGGAAGAAACGAAGAACCTGCGCATCGCCTCAGCCGGTTGCTGCCGCAGGCTCGTGGCCCAGGCATCCAGGAGTGCCGCAGACTGACTCACGCGCCGTTGCTTGCTCGGCCCCTGCCCCCGTGAATCCAGCCAGTCGAGTCGTTCCAGTTCGGTCAAGACCATCGACACGGTCGACGGGGATGCCGAGACGTCCTCGGCCAGCTCTGTCACACCCAGCCAATCCTCGCGGCGCATCAGCAGGCCATGCAACACGTGAGCGCGACGCCCGGAAAACAGCGAACGGATGGCCCGGGAGGTCGACTTCGAGGGTGGCTTATCCACGAAGAAGAGCGCCCCCGGTGCCGGGAGGTACAGGCTGCCCCCGGCGTCGAAATAACCGACCCGCTCCGCTTTCAGCAGGTCCTTGGCACCCGGAGAGATCGATTCGGCCGCGAGCAGCGGCACGGCGCCTTCTGCGCCGGCATCGCCAGTGCGCCGCGACGCTGCACCCCGGATCTGCCAAAGTGCCTGCCGGACATCCCGTGGATAGAGCGCCTTTCGGATACCGACCAGCAGCGCCAAGGGACGCCCGGCAACCTGCATCGAGACTGAAACATCGTTCACCGCGGCCTGCCCGCCAGCGTCGACCTGGCACGCGAGATCGGCCGTCACGTCCGGGAGGGCCCGCAGGGCTTCTAGGAGTTCGGCGATCAACGCGCTCTCGACTTCAGATGTGTTCACGACCATGCCTCATGGATTATTCGCTGTACAGCGAATGAAGGCACTTTATGGATTTTTCTTATTAATGGCAATATTTGCTGCGCAGCAAATATTGCCATTCATTCCCACTCAATGGTGGCTGGTGGCTTGCTTGACACATCGTAGGTGACGCGGTTGATGCCCCGCACTTCGTTGATGATGCGGCCCGATACCTTCTTCAAAAGCGCATAGGGCAGCTCGGCCCAGTCGGCGGTCATGAAGTCGCTGGTCTGCACGGCGCGCAACGCCACCACATAGTCGTAGGTGCGGCCGTCGCCCATCACGCCCACGCTTTTCACCGGCAGGAACACGGCGAAGGCTTGGCTGGTCAGGTCGTACCAGCTCTTGCCGGCGTTGTGGTCGATGGTGGAGCGCAGTTCTTCGATGAAGATGGCGTCGGCCCGGCGCTTTTTACTTCGCCCAGGATGCGCACGCCCAGGCCCGGCCCGGGGAACGGGTGGCGGTACACCATGTCGTGCGGCAGGCCGAGCGCCACGCCCAGTTCTCGCACCTCGTCCTTGAACAGATCGCGCAGCGGCTCGAGCAGTTTCAGGCCCAGTTGCTCGGGCAGACCCCCCACGTTGTGGTGGCTCTTGATGGTGACGGCCTTCTTGCTCTTGGCGCCGCCTGACTCGATCACGTCTGGATAAATAGTGCCTTGTGCCAACCACTTGGCGCCTTTTGTTGATGCACCACTTGAAATCAACTTGGCCGCTTCAGCCTTGAAAACCTCGACGAATTCGCGGCCGATGATCTTGCGTTTGGCCTCCGGATCGCTCACGCCGGACAGGTGGCCGAGGAACTGGTCGGCCGCGTCCACGCGAATGACTTTGGCGTGCAGCTTGCCAACGAACATGTCCATCACCATGTCGCCCTCATTCAGACGCAGCAGGCCGTGGTCGACGAACACGCAGGTGAGCTGGTCGCCGATCGCTCGGTGGATCAGGGCGGCGGCTACCGACGAATCCACGCCGCCGGACAGGCCGAGAATCACCTCTTCGTCGCCCACCTGATCGCGGATTTTCTGCACCGCTTCTTCAATGTGGTCGCGCATCACCCAGTCTGCCCGGGTGCCGCAAATGTCGAGCACGAAGCGATCCAGCATCGCCCTGCCCTGCACCGTGTGTGTCACCTCGGGGTGGAACTGCACCGCGTAGTAGCCACGCGATTCGTCGGCCATGCCGGCGATGGGGCAGGCGTCGGTGCTGGCCATGAGCTTGAAGCCCGGCGGCATGTCGGTGACCTTGTCGCCGTGGCTCATCCAGACCTTGAGCATGCCGTGGCCTTCAGGCGTGTGAAAGTCGGCAATGTCTTTGAGCAGCGCGGTGTGGCCACGGGCGCGCACCTCGGCGTAGCCAAATTCGCGCGTCTTGCCGGCCTCGACCTTGCCACCCAGCTGCTGCGCCATGGTCTGCATGCCGTAGCAGATCCCCAGCACTGGGACACCCAGCTCGAACACCGCATCGGGCGCCTTGTCGTCCACCTCGTAGACGCTGGCATGGCTGCCCGAGAGGATCACACCTTTGAGCTGGCCGTCGGCAGCAAACTCGCGCACCCAGTCGCTGCTGACGTCACACGGATGCACCTCGCAGTACACATGGGCTTCGCGCACCCGGCGCGCGATCAGCTGGGTGACCTGGGAGCCGAAATCGAGGATGAGGATTTTCTGGTGCTGCATGGCGTGTCGATGACTTCAGATAAAAAACAAAGGCCGCCACAAAGGACGGCCCGAGAAGAGAGGGGAGCCAACCCAGGGCACCGCGGAACCGGCTTTGCCGGGCCGCTGGTGCCGCCCCCTGGGGGGTGACGCCGAAGGCGGCACGGGGGGTACAACCGTTTCTGCGGCGCGGGGGGAGCTTATTCCGCCCGGTAGTTGGGCGCCTCTTTGGTGATCTGCACATCGTGCACATGGCTTTCGCGGATACCGGCCGAGGTGATTTCCACAAACTCGGCCTTGTGCCGCATGTGCTCGATGGTCGGGCAGCCGCAGTAACCCATGGAAGCGCGCAGACCGCCGGCCATCTGGAAAATGATGCTGACCACCGAGCCCTTGTAGGGCACCCGGCCCTCAATGCCTTCGGGCACCAGTTTGTCGGCGTTGGGGTTGCCGGAAGTAGCGGTCGGCGCTGCCTTGCTGCATGGCGCCGATCGACCCCATGCCGCGGTAGCTTTTGTAGCTGCGGCCCTGGAACAGCACGATCTCGCCCGGCGCCTCTTCGGTGCCGGCGAACATGCCGCCCATCATCACCGTGTTGGCGCCTGCAGCGATGGCCTTGGCAATGTCGCCGCTGTAGCGGATACCGCCATCGGCAATCATCGGGACACCCGTGCCCTGCAGGGCGGTGGCCACGTTGTCGATCGCCATGATCTGCGGCACGCCCACCCCCGCCACGATGCGTGTGGTGCAGATCGAACCTGGCCCGATACCAACCTTCACACCATCAGCACCCGCCTCGACCAGCGCCGTCGCCGCACCGCCGGTGGCAATGTTGCCGCCGATCACGTCGACCTGCGGGTAGTTCTGCTTGACCCAGCGCACCCGGTCGAGCACGCCCTTGCTGTGTCCGTGCGCGGTGTCGACAACGATCGCATCCACGCCGGCCTTCACCAGCGCCTCGACCCGCTCTTCCGTGCCCGCGCCCACACCCACCGCCGCGCCCACTCGCAATCGACCCGCGGCATCGCGCGCCGCGTTGGGGAAATTGAGCTGCTTGGTGATGTCTTTCACCGTGATCAGGCCCTTGAGTTCAAAGGCATCGTTGACCAGCAGCAGCCGCTCCAGCTTGTGTTTGTTGAGCAGCGTCTTGGCCTCGGCCGGCGTGGTGCCATCGGGCATGGTGATCAGGCGCTCGCGCGGCGTCATGATCTCGCTCACCGGCAGCTCGAAACGGGTCTCGAAACGCAGGTCGCGGCCGGTGACGATACCGACCACGCGGCCCGCCTCCACGACGGGAAAACCCGAAATACCCAGCTCGTCCGAGAGCTTCATGACCTGGCGCACGGTGGTCTGCGGCGAAATCACCACCGGGTCGCGCAGCACCCCCGATTCGTAGCGCTTCACCTTGGCCACCTGAGCGGCCTGCTCCTGTGGGGTCAGGTTCTTGTGCACGATCCCGATGCCGCCCTCCTGCGCGATGGCAATGGCCAGCCGTGCTTCGGTCACCGTGTCCATGGCCGCCGAAACCAGGGGCAGGTTCAGTTGGATGTTGCGGGAAAACTGGGTGGCGAGCGAGGTGTCCTTGGGCAGGACCTGGGAGTACGCTGGCACCAGCAACACGTCGTCGAAGGTGAGCGCTTTGCCGAGTAGGCGCATGGGTGAAGCTCCAAAAAATCGATTGTAGCCGTGGCCCACCGCCTCTCTTGGTACCCCGACAGATCGGCGAACGAGGCCACAAACCCCAAGCGAAGCTGACTCGTGTGGTCTACACAGCCCAGGCGCCGCTGGTCTGTTTGCGCTTCGCGGCTGTCCACGCCTGCCAGCCCACTTGAAAACTGCGCCGCTACACTTCGGGTATGACCGATTTCACACCGACCGCAGCTGCCTGGCGCAGCATTCTGTTGGCAGTGGCCACCACCCTGGCCTGCACCGCTGCCGTCGCTCAATGGCAATGGGTGGACAGTTCGGGCCGCAAAGTGTTCTCTGACACACCGCCACCGCCCGGCATTCCCGACAAAGACATTCTCAAGCGCGCCAGTCCGGCTGCGGTCAGGCCCGCAGCGCAGGCGCCAGCTGCTCCATCAGCGCCAGCCCCCACGGCGCCCCAGATCAGCGGCCGCGATGAGCAGCTGGAGGCTCGGAAGAAACAGGCTGAGGCCCAGGAGCAGGCTTTGAAAAAGGCCGAGGCCGACAAGCTGGCCAAGGCTCGGCAGGACAACTGTGAGCGCGCCAAGCGCAGCAAGGCCGCGCTGGATTCTGGCGTGCGCATGGCCACCACCAACGCCAAGGGTGAGCGCGAAATCATGGACGATGCAGCGCGTGCGGCGGAGGCCAAGCGCGTGAACGAGATCATCCAGTCGAGTTGCGGCGCCAGCCCTCCGTGACCGCCACCTTGTCGGAGCGCCAGACACCGGCGCCCGACTGCTCAGGCCATCAGTAGCCTGACTTGGCGCCCGGACGGCGACGCGAGAACAAGCCAGTGCCGCGGCTCCCCTGCCCCACAAAGCGCTCCCGACGCGCCACCTTGGGATCGACCCGCAGCCCACGGTAGAACTCTACGCGGTCGCCTTCGCGCAACAGCGTGTGCCGGGCGGCCTTGCGGTTCCAGATGCCCGGGCAGAGTGTGGCCAGTTCGGGAAACGTCTGCAGCCAGCCAGACAGCGCCAGCGCCTGGTCGATGGTGCAACGGTCGGGTACCACCAGAGCCAGCGTGTGCACCGTGCGCGGCGCGCTGGCGTAGGCCAGTTCGATGTTCATGCGCCGTAGACCTGATCGGCACGCCGCACGAAAGCGTCCACCAGATTGCCCGCGATCTTGTCAAACACCGGCCCCACCACCTTGGCCAGCGTCTGGCTGGCAAAGCCGTAGGTCAGGCGGAATTCGATCTTGCAGGCGCGCTCGGTGCCGTCGCCCAGCGGGGTGAAGTCCCAGCAGCCTTCGAGCTGGGAAAACGGCCCGTCGACCAGTTCGAGCAAAACGCGCCGATCTTCGACATGGGTGTTGCGGGTGGTGAAGGTCTGACGCAAACCGCCAATGGCCATGCCCACGCAGGCCACCATGCCCGCATCGTGGCGCTCGACCACCGTGCCTTGATCGCACCACGGCAGAAACTGCGGGTACTGGGGCACATCGGTCACCAGCGCGAACATCTCGTGCGCGCTGTGCCAGAGCAGGACAGACTTCTGAATCGTTTTCATACAATCGCGTCGACAGCGAGGCGCCCGATGTTGTTCCGGTTACCGCCCAGGCAGCCCACTGGCTGTCACTGCATTGTATTGGCCTCTTCTGGCCGCACCTGAGACCCCATGTCCACCAAACCCGCCAAAGCCTCACCCACAAAAGGTGTGGATGCCCGCATCGCCGACAACAAGAAGGCGGTATTCAACTACGCGATCGAGGAACGCTTCGAGGCGGGCATGGTGCTGGAGGGCTGGGAGGTCAAGGCGCTGCGCGAAGGCAAGGTGCAGCTCACCGATGGCTATGTGGTGATCCGCGGGGGCGAGCTGTTTCTGATCGGCTGCCAGATCAACCCGCTGAACACCGCGTCAACCCACATCAGCCCAGACTCGGTTCGGACCAAGAAACTGCTGCTGCAGAAAGACCAGATTCGGCGGCTGATCGGCAAGGTGGAACAAAAAGGGTACACACTCGTCCCCCTCAATCTGCATTGGAAAAACGGCAAGGTGAAGTGCGACATTGCCCTGGGCAAGGGCAAGGCCGAACACGATAAACGCGACACCATCAAAGACCGCGAGGGCAAGCGCGAGGTGGACCGGGCAATGAAGTCGCGCAACCGCTGA
>JAIFNE010000061.1 GCA_020047875.1 Hydrogenophaga sp. | reverse complement strand
GAGAGCACGTTTGGCGCCGAGCGGCGAAACAACCCTTACGTGCGCGACCGCTGACGGGCCTCAGCCGCGCTTTGCCTGCTCATACAGGCCCTGCACCTTGGGTACATTGGCCTGCAGTTGCTGGATGCGGTCGGGCCCGGTGGGGTGGGTAGAAAGAAAAGCCGGGCCGCCATTGCCGCTGGCCTGGGCCATCTTCTGCCACAGGCTCACGCTGGCCGCGGGTTGGAAGGCGGAGCGGGCGGCCAACTCCAGCCCCACCAGATCGGCCTCGGTTTCGTCTTCCCGGCTGAAGCGCAGGCTCAGCAGCTGCGTGCCCAGATTGGCGGCCACGTTGCCCAGGTCGCCCAAGCCCAGCATCTGCGACAAGATGCCCAGGCCCATGCCGGTGGCCTGGGTTTTGGCCAGGCGCTCGCGCGCATGCTCGCGCAGCGCGTGGGCCATTTCGTGGCCCATGATCATGGCCGACTCGTCGTCGGTGAGCCTGAGCTTGTCGAGGATGCCGGTGTAAAAGGCGATCTTGCCGCCGGGCATGCAGAACGCGTTGATCTGCGGGCTGTTGATCAGGTTGACTTCCCAGCGCCAGTCTTTCGCGCGATCGTTCCACGGCTCGCTGTGGGGAATCAGGCGCTTGGCCATGGCGCGCAGGCGCCGCAGTTGCGCGTTGTTGTCACCCACCAGCGCGCCCTGGCTGCGCGCCTCGGCCATCATCTGGCTGTATTGCTGGGCGGCTGCCTTTTCCAGCTCGGCAGCGGGCACCAGCTGGCGCATGGAAGACGAGCGGCCCACGTCCACCTGCGCCGTTGCCGGCACCGCCACAGCGGCGGCCGACGCGGCCCCGGCCAGTAAAAAGGCGCGCCGCGCCGACCACACGCCCTCGCGGGGTTTGGCCCGCGCGGCAGGCGCGGCAGGCGTGGCAGACAGGGAAGACCGGTTTTTGAAATCGCAGAGCAGACACATGCGTGAATAATAGACAAAGCCGTCCGGCGCTGCACGCTGGCGGCGCACCCAGCCCGCTCCATGCCGCCCAAAGACGCCGCCCACCCCAGCCCCAACGCCCTGCCACACAGCACGCCCAGTCCGCCGGCTGAGGCCGCGCGGCCCAGCTGGGGCGACACCCTGCGCGTCTACCTGGAGCCGGCCAGCCTGCGCACTGCCGCTGCTGCTGGTGCTGGGCACCCTGAGTTTTCGCCTGCGCGAAGCCGGGCTGGACCGCACCACCATCGGCTACCTGAGCTGGGTGGGCCTGGCCTACGGTTTCAAATGGTGCTGGGCGCCGCTGGTGGACCGGCTGCCGATACCGCTGATGACCCGTGCGCTCGGGCGGCGGCGCAGCTGGTTGCTGATGTCCCAGCTGGCCATCATGGCTGCGCTGGTGGGCATGGCGCTCGCCGATCCGCGCACCCAGCTCACGCTGGTGGTGTGGTGCGCGCTGGCGGTGGCGTTTGCCTCGGCCACGCAAGACATTGCGCTGGATGCGTTTCGCATCGAGTCGGCCGATGCCAGCCACCAGGGCGCGCTGGCCGCCACCTACCAGACCGGCTACCGCATCGCGATGATCTGGGCCGGCGCCGGCGCCGAGGTGGGGCCTGCGGTGTCGGCGGTGGTGTCGCCGGTGGGTGTTGCGCCGGGCGCGCTGTACCAGCAGGCCGCCTGGACCACCGCTTATCTGGTGATGTCGGCCAGCATGCTGGTGGGCGTGTTGACGGTGCTGTTCACCCGCGAGCCAGTGCGCATCGAGCTGCCGCCGGCGCGCAACGCCGCCGAGTGGCTCAGGAGCGCGCTGGTCGAGCCGTTTGCCGACTTCCTGACGCGCTACGGCAAGCAGGCGCTGATGATCCTGGCGCTGATCGGCGTTTATCGCATCAGCGATATCGTCATGGGCATCATGGCCAACCCGTTTTATGTGGACATGGGCTACACCAAAGACGAGGTGGCCGCGGTCACCAAGGTCTACGGCGTGATCATGACGCTGGTCGGCGCGTTCCTGGGCGGCGCGCTGTCCATGCGCCTGGGCGTCATGCGGGTGCTGATGCTGGGCGCGGTGCTCTCAGCCGCGAGCAACCTGCTGTTTGCCTGGCTGGCCGGCCATGGCCACGACGTGACCGCGCTGATCGCCGTGATCTCGGCCGACAACCTCAGCGCGGGCGTGGCCTCGGCCGCGTTCATCGCCTACCTCTCCAGCCTGACCAATGTGAAGTACTCGGCCACGCAGTACGCGCTGTTCAGCTCCATGATGTTGCTGGCGCCGAAGTGGCTGGCGGGGTTCTCCGGCGCGTTTGTCGATGCCTACGACTACGCCACTTTCTTCACCGCCACCGCCTTCCTCGGGCTGCCGGTGCTGGTGCTGGTGTGGCTGGCCACCCGGGTCAGGGCCTGAGCGTTTTCCAACTCGGTAGGCACAAAAAAATGGCGGCGCGAAAGCGCCGCCATTTTCATCAGTATCAGCCAGCGGCTGAACTGCGCTGCATCACGAGGCCTTGACCTCGGCGCTCTCGCCGCGCGTTTTCCACATCGACACAATCACACCACCCGCGATCAGGCCGAAGGTAACGCTGAGCGAAATCACAGGGGGAATTTTGCCGATGATGCCGACCAGGAAGATCTTGCTGCCAATGAACACCAGCACCATGGCCAGCGCGTACTTCAGGTACGTGAAGCGGTGAATCATGGCGGCCAGTGCGAAGTACAGCGCGCGCAGGCCCAGGATGGCGAAGATGTTGCTGGTGTAGACGATGAACGGGTCGGTGGTGATGGCGAAGATCGCCGGCACCGAGTCGACTGCGAAGACCAGATCGACGAATTCGATCAGCATCAGCGCGAGGAACAAGGGCGTGGCAAAGCGCACCATTTTTCCCGTCTTCGGGTCTGGCTTTTTGACGAAAAAGTCGTGCCCGTGCAACTCGTCGGTCACATGCATGCGTTTGCGCAGGAACTTCAAGATCGGGTTGCTGTGGATATCCGGCATGTGGTCGGCAATGATCCACATCTTGACGCCCGTGAAGACCAAGAAAATGCCAAAGAGGTAAAGAACCCAGCTGAAGTTGGCGACCAGCGCGGCGCCAAGCCCGATCATGATCGCTCGCAACACGATCACGCCCAGAATGCCCCAGAACAATACCCGGTGCTGGTATTCCCGGGGGATGGCGAAGTAGCTGAAGATCAACGCGATCACAAAGACGTTGTCCATCGACAGCGACTTCTCGATCAGAAAGCCGGTGTAGTACTGCATGCCGCTCTGCGCGCCGAGGTACCACCACACCCAGGCGCCAAAGACCAATGCCACGCTGATGTAGCCGGCCGACAGCAGCAGGCTTTCCTTGACGCCGATCACATGGTCGTCCTTGTGCAGCACGCCCAGGTCAAAAGCCAGCAAGGAAATGACAATGCCCAGAAAAAGCATCCATATCCACGCCGGCTTGCCCAAAAAATCGGCCATTAAAAAGGGTTGCAGAAATTCCATATTGTTCTTTCAGAGGGTGAAGGCGGTCGCCCAGCGCCGCATTTTTTGTTGCACCGTGGCGCGATCGGCAAGGCATTCCCCCGAGCCGAAGCCCGGTGGAGCGTGCCAAGACACACGTTTCAAGCGGTGGCGGAGTATGACCACCGAACGAACTCGGACAAACCAAGGTCTTTCGCATCTAAACTGCGGTTTTTCCGAACCTGGCTTCCCATGCTCAACTACCGACACCTCCACTACTTCTGGGTCGTCGTCAAGGAAGGCGGCTTTGCCCGCGCCGCCGAACGGCTCGACATGGCGGTGCAGACCATCAGCGCCCAGGTGCGCGAATTGGAGAAGGCGTTGGGGCACCAGCTGCTCAAACCGGTGGGGCGCGGTGTTGCGCTGACCGAGGCGGGGCAGGCCGCGTTCGCCCGGGCCGAGGAGATTTTTCAGCTGGGACAAGTCATTCCGGACGAGGTTCGCGAGGCCGCCAGTGGCCAGGTTGCCCGGCTGGTGGTTGGGCTCTCGGATGGCCTGTCCAAACTCGCCGCCCACGCGCTGCTAGCGCCCGTGCTGGGCACGCCTAGCCTGCGCCTGGTTTGCCATGAGGGCGAGTTCGAGCAGCTGCTCAGTGAACTGGCGTTGCACCATCTGGACCTGGTGCTGGCCGGCCAGGCGGCGCCGCGCAATCCCAACCTGCGTTTGAGCAGCGAGCGGCTCGTGGCCTCGCCCGTGGAGTGGTACGGGCCAAACAAGCTGGTGGGCAAGGCCGAGCGGGAGCGGTTTCCGCAGTGTCTGGGCGATCTGCCCCTGTTGCTGCCCACGGGGCACTCGGCGCTGCGTCCGATGCTGGACCAGTGGTTCGAGTCGCTGGGCGTGCGGCCCCGCATCGTCGGTGAGTTTGAGGACAGCGCCTTGCTGGCCGTGTTTGCGGCGCGCGGGCTGGGGGTGTTCCCGGTGAGTCGGCTGGGTGCGGACGATGTCCGCCTGCTGCGCGGGGTTCGATTTCTGGGCTGCAGTGACGGCGTGAAGGAGGAGATTCATGCCATTCGTTCCCGCCGCGGGCAACACCACCCGCTGGTTCAGCGGGTCATGACCGCGGCGCTGGCGCGGCCCCTCGGCTAACGGGCCGCGCCGCGCAAGGGGCAACATTCTGAGATGGGCCTTCAGCAAAACCCATACCTTTCGCGCGCTACATTGCGACCCGTGAAAAACCACCTCGTCACCACCGCGAGCGTGCGGGCAGTGACCGTGCGTGCAAACCGGCTGGCTTCGGCAAGTCCCGGCACGGCGGGCGCGTGGTTGCAGGCGGTTCTTTTCACTTTGCTGACCTGGGCGGTTTTGATTGGCGCAGGGATCGGCGGCTCCCTCGGCGCCGCCTCTCAAAACCTCGCCACCAAGCTGGCAACCCATGCCCAGCATTTGCAGCGGCACGCTGGCACTGCAAATGCATCCCGAGGCGTGCGCCAGGATTTGCCCGCCGCGGCCGCTGCAACGGCCGTGGCCCGAACCTGGGTCAGCGAGTGGCACCTGGCGCTTGTGGTGCCGCTGGATGGTGCGTTGCCCGCGAGCGGATTCCCGAGGCCGCCCGATGCGCCGCAGGGCCATGGCCTCGACGCCGCCTCGGGCGAATGGCATGTCGAGCGGCTTGACCCGGCCCACCCCTGCCGCGCGCCGCCCGTTCTGGCTTGATGCTTCGCGCGCCTTCGCTGCGCGCCGCCTTCCCTCCCCGAAGTCAGCATCGGCGCGCCTGAGCCATCGGCGCGCCCGTCAAAGCCGTGTCATGAAAAATTCACCTTACTCACTGGCCATGTACCTGGCCATCATCTTTGTGGGCCTGCTGTTTGCGCTGCCCAATGTGTTGCCCGCTTCGGTGCTGGAGCGCTGGCCGGGTTTTCTGCCCAATCAGCCGGTCGCGCTGGGCCTGGACCTGCGGGGTGGGTCCCACCTGGTGCTGGAGGTGGACGGTGGTGAGCTTAAGAAAGAGCGTGTCAACACCTTGGCTGACGACGCCCGCCGACTGCTGCGCGAAGAGGACATTCCGTGGAGCAATGTGGATGTCGGCGAGCGTGGTCTGGTGGTTGCCCTGCGATCGCCGGCGCAGCAGGATCGTGCGATCGAGCTGTTGTCTGGACTGGCCAGCCCGGTCGGATCGGTGCGGCGCGATCTGGCGGTGACGCCGCTGCGAGCCGATGCGGTGGAACTCCAGCTCACCGACGAGGGGTTGCAGCAGTCGATGGGCCGCGCGGTGGAGCAAAGCCTGGAGGTCATTCGCCAGCGGGTGGATCAGGTGGGGGTGTCTGAGCCCACGATCCAGCGCGTCGGCGCCGATCGCATCCTGGTGCAACTGCCCGGGCTGCAGGACCCGGCGCAGTTGCGTGCGCTGCTGGGCTCGACCGCCAAAATGAGTTTCCACCTGCTGGGTGACGCGTCCAGCCCCGGCGGCGTGCGCAACTTGCAGGACAAGGATGGCCAGTTTTATGCGGTGCGAAACCGCGTCGAACTCAGTGGCGACCGGTTGTCCGACGCCAGTGCCGGCTTCGATCCGCAGACCAGCGAACCAGTGGTCAATTTCCGGTTTGACCGCGTGGGTGCGCGGGAGTTTGCGGCCATCACCGAGGCCAACGTTGGGCGTCCGTTCGCCATCGTGCTGGACGACAAGGTGCTCAGCGCGCCGGTGATCCGCGAGCCAATCACCGGCGGGTCGGGGCAAATTTCGGGCAGCTTCACCGTGCAGGAAGCCGGGATGCTGTCTGCCTTGCTGCGTGCCGGCGCGCTGCCCGCCAAGCTGACGGTGATCGAGGAGCGCAGCGTGGGCGCCGATCTGGGTGGCGATGTGATTCAGAAAGGCATTTACGCGGGCATCGGCGCGTTTGTTCTCGTGTTCCTTTTCATGTTTGTGCTGTACGGCGGCTGGGGCCTGGTGGCCAACGTGGCGCTGGCGCTCAACATCGTGCTGACGCTGGCAGGCATGACCATGCTGGGCGCCACGCTGACGCTGCCGGGCATTGCGGGCATCGTGCTGGGCATCGGCCTGGCGGTGGATGCCAACGTGCTCATCAACGAGCGCATCCGCGAGGAAACGCTCAAGGGCAAGGCGTCGATCGCGGCGATCGACGCGGGATTCAAGCGGGCCTACGCCACCGTCATGGACAGCAACGTGACCGCGCTGATCGCCACCGTGCTGCTGTTCTGGTTTGGCTCGGGGCCGGTGCGCGGCTTTGCCATCACCATGGCGCTGGGCATCGTCATTTCGATGTTCACCGCGGTGTCTGTGGTCAAGGTGATGATGCTGTCGATTGCGCGGCGCCGGCGCCTGAAGACCATGGAAATCCGGCCGTTGCTCGGCTTTCGCCCGGTGCCCGATGGCACCCGTTTCGACTTCATGAAAACGCGATTCCTCGGGATGGGTGTGGCGGCGCTGTTGGTGGTGGGCAGCGTGCTGCTGATGTTCAAGCCGGGCCTGAATTTCGGCATCGACTTCCGGGGCGGCATTCAGATGGAGGTGGCCGCGAGTGCGCCCGAAGACCTGTCGCGCTACCGCGAGCCGCTCGGCGGGCTTGGCCTGGGCGAGGTGACGCTGCAGACCATGGGCGACGAGGGCCGGCTGCTGGTGCGCGTGGAGCGGCAGCCTGGCGGCGAGGTACAGCAGACGCTGGCTGTGGAACGCATCAAGGCCGCCGTGCTTCAGGTTGACCCCGCGGCCAGCTTTGAGCGCACCGAGGTGGTGGGGCCCAAGGTGAGCGGTGAGCTTGCGCAGGCGGGCGTGATTGCGGTGATCCTGGCCAGCCTGGCGATGTTGATCTACATCTGGGTGCGATTCGAGTGGCCGTTCGCTGTGGGCGCCATCCTGACGCTGGTGCTCGACGTCATCCTCACCCTGGGCGTGTTTGCATTGACGGGCCTGGACTTCAGCCTGACGGCCATCGCCGCCATCCTGACGCTGGTGGGCTATTCCGTGAACGACAAGGTGGTGGTGTACGACCGCATGCGCGAGAACCTGCGCAGTCAGCGCAAACGGTCACTGCGCGAGGTGATCGACATGTCCATCAACCAGACCCTGACGCGCAGCCTCTACACCTCGGTCACTGCCTTCCTGGCGGTGCTGCCGCTGGCCATTTGGGGCGGAAGCGCCGTGGCCAGTTTTGCGATACCGATGGCGGTGGGGATTGTCATTGCGGCCTGTTCTTCCATCTTCATCGCGGCGCCCATCCTGCTGTTTCTGGGCGACTGGCGAGCCCGTCGCGGCGCCGTGATGTTTGCGCCCGACGCGGTTGAGCCCGCCGATGGGTTGGCGTCAGCATCGGTACGGCCTGGTGGGGCCGATGCGTCGTGACCCGACTGAAAACACGCGCTGGCTTCACGTTTCTTTACCGTCGGCACGGCACCGGTTCACGCGGATGCGCGAACATCCCTAGGAGCCTGGGCGGCAGAAGAGTCGTTGGCTGCAAACCGCCCGCAGCGGTCCATTTTTCACCGTCTTTTTGCCCCATAGCCGGGCTATGGGG
>JAIFNE010000206.1 GCA_020047875.1 Hydrogenophaga sp. | reverse complement strand
AAATACTTCAACATGACCGGCTGGCGGCTCGGCTGGCTGGTGCTGCCGCCCGCGCTGGTGCCGGTGGTGGAGCGGCTGGCGCAAAACCTGTTCATCTGCGCCAGCACCATCGCACAACACGCCGCCCTGGCCTGCTTTGAGCCCGAGAGCTTGGCGGAGTTTGAACGCCGCCGCGCCGAATTCAAGGCGCGCCGCGACTTCTTCATTCCCGAGCTCAACCGCCTGGGGCTGAACGTGCCGGTGATGCCCGACGGCGCCTTCTACGCCTGGGCCGATGTGCGCGCACTGTGCGAGCGCTGGGGCATTGCGCCCGCGGGCGCGCAGCCAGACCAGGGCGGCAGCTGGGCGCTGGCCTTCGAACTCATGCGGCACTGCCAGCTGGCCACCACGCCCGGGCGCGACTTCGGCTTTGCCGAGCCCGGCCGTTACCTGCGCTTCTCCACCGCCAACTCAATGGCGCAACTGCGCGAAGCCGTGCAGCGACTGGAGCAGGCGCTTTGAACGCGACCCATGCTGACTTCAGCTGGCCCGTGCGCGTGTACTGGGAAGACACCGACGCCGGTGGCATTGTTTTTTACGCCAACTACCTCAAGTTTTTCGAGCGCGCCCGCACCGAATGGCTGCGCTCGCTGGGGCTGGAGCAGCAGCGTCTGCGCGAACAGGGCGCGGGCATGTTCGTGGTGACCCACAGCGACCTGCGCTACCTTCGCCCGGCGCGGCTGGACGACTTGCTTTGGGTGACCGCCCGCCTGCTGGAGGCGGGCCGTGCCTCGCTCACCATCGCCCAGCAGGTGTTGCTGGCCCCGACGGAGGGCGATGCAGCGCCTGCGCTGTTGTGTGAGGGCCGCATTCGCGTTGGCTGGGTGAACACCGAAGACCTGCGGCCCCAGCGCATCCCCGCTCACCTGCTGACGCTGCTGGCCGGCAACCGCTGACACCACGAAACCTTTCTCTTTTCTTCGTATCCGATCGCCCCATGACACACGACCTTTCCATCGTTCAACTGATGCTCGACGCGAGCTGGGTGGTGCAAGCCGTGGTGCTGCTGCTGATACTCATGTCGGTGATCAGCTGGGCCGCCATCTTCCGCAAGGTGTTCGCGATTCGCCGGGTGCAGGCGCACAACGAGGCGTTCGAGCGCGAGTTCTGGTCTGGCACCAACCTGAATGAGCTGTATCTGGCGGCAGCCCAGAGCGCGCGCCACGGCGGTCCGATGGAGCGCATTTTTGCGAGCGGTATGCGCGAATACCAGAAGCTGCGCGAGCGCCGCATCACCGACAACGGCGCCCTGCTGGACGGCGCGCGCCGTGCCATGCGCGCCAGCTTCCAGCGCGAGCTGGATGCGCTGGAAACCAACCTGTCTTTCCTGGGCACGGTGGGTTCGGTGGCGCCTTATGTGGGCCTGTTTGGCACCGTCTGGGGCATCATGCATGCCTTCACCGGCCTGGCTTCGCTGGCGCAGGTGACCCTGGCGACCGTGGCGCCCGGTATTGCCGAGGCGCTGGTGGCCACCGCCATCGGCCTCTTCGCTGCCATCCCGGCGGTGGTGGCCTACAACCGCTTTGCCCACGACATCGATCGCGTGGCCAACGCCATGGAAACCTTCATGGAAGAGTTTTCCAACATCCTGCAGCGCAATCTGGGCCAACAAGGCGCGAGCGAAAAATGATGGCGCGCTGGACCCACCGGAACCCGGCACTCCGCACGCTACCAGCGGCCGCAATATTTTTCGCGCAGGAGCATTGACATGGCCTCGACTGCTCAACGCGGCCGCGGACGCCGGCGCACCATCAACGAAATCAACATGGTCCCGTTCATCGATGTGATGCTGGTGCTGCTGATCATCTTCATGGTGACCGCACCGCTCATCACACCGAGCCAGATCGCCCTGCCCAGCGTCGGGCAGGCCGGGCGGCAGCCCGACCAGTTTGTGCAGGTCATCATTGACCGCGACGAACGGGTGCAGGTCAAGCTGGGCAACGCCAGCGGCGAGCCACCTGCGCTGCCGATCACCGAGCTGGCAGCCAGCGTGCGAGCCTTGCAAGGCGACGGCACGGCGGCGGGCGAAAGCACACCGGTGGTGATCAGCGCCGACAAGGATGTGAAATACGAAACCGTGGTCAAGGTGATGGACACCTTGCAGCGCGCTGGCGTGGCGCGCGTGGGCCTGGCTGTGCAAACCAGTCCCTGACGATCGGATGACAGCGTGACCAGCCAGGTGTTCAGCGCCTCCGCCCTGCCCCCGCGCCCGAGCGGGTCGCAGCGGCCCGACCTGCTGCCACCGCCCCCGGGGCGCTGGGGCACGCCGCTCGGGCTGGCGCTGGTGGTGCACGCGCTGCTGATCCTGGCGCTGACCTGGGGCGTCGGCTGGAAGCGCGACACCACACCCACCGTGTTCGAGGCCGAACTCTGGTCGAGCACCCCGCAGGCCGCCGCGCCGCGTGCGGTGGAACCACCGCCCCCGCCACCTCCGCCCCCTGCCCCGACACCCCGGGCAGAACCGCGGCCCGCTCCGCCGCCTCCACCACCCCGGCCTGAGCCAGCGCCCACGCCCAGCCAGGTGGACATTGCAACCGCACAGGCCAAAGCGCAGGCCGAGGCGCGACAACGGGAACAGGCGCGCCTGGAAGCGGCCCGCAAAGGGGCGGCCGAAAAAGCAGCCGCTGACAAGGCCGCAGCAGACAAGGCGGCGGCTGAGCGCAGGCGGCTGGCCGAGAAACAACGGGCCGACAAACTGGCGGCAGAAAAGAAAGCCGCCGAAAAGCTGGCTGAGCAGAAAGCCGAACAGTCCCGGCAGGAACAGGCGCGGCAGACAGCCGCTGCCGCCAAGGCGCGCGACGAACAGATGCGCCGCATCATGGGGCAAGCGGGCGCCACGGGCGGGCCACAGGCCACTGGCACAGCGCAGCGATCCAGCGGCCCCACGCCAGGCTACGGCTCGCGCGTGGCGGCCCGCATCAAACCCAATGTGGTGTTCACCGACGCCGTCACGGGCAATCCGCAGGCTGAGGTGGAAGTGCGCACGCAGCCCGACGGCACCATCACCAGCCGCCGCCTGCTCAAGAGCAGCGGCAACCCCGCCTGGGACGGCGCGGTGCTGCGCGCGATTGACCGCACCGGTTCGCTGCCACGCGACACCGACGGCCGGGTGCCCTCTCCAATGATCGTGGTGCTGCGCCCGCAAGACTGAGGGCCGCGCGGCGAAGAGTCCTCGGACTTGGGAAACGGCGGCTACAAAGCGGCCACATCGCTACCAAAACTCTCGGCTTTTCGTCCGGAAGCGTCTCGCCAAGCGAGCGCTCGATGTTTCAACTGCGCCCGGTCGATCCGTAGCCGCCACTGCCGCGCTGGCTGGTCTGCCCGAACTCGGAGACCACCCTGAACTGCGCCTGCACCACGGGCACGATCACCATCTGCGCAATGCGCTCCATCGGCTCGATGGTGAACGGCGTGTCGCTCCGGTTCCAGGCGCTCACCATGAGCTGGCCCTGGTAATCGCTGTCGATCAACCCGACCAGATTGCCCAGCACCATGCCGTGCTTGTGACCCAGCCCGGAACGCGGCAGGATCAGGGCCGCATAACCCGGGTCGTCCAGGTGAATGGCCAGCCCGGTGGGCACCAGCTGGCAGGCGTTGGGCGCCAGGGTCAGCGGCGCGTCGAGACACGCCCGCAGATCCAGCCCGGCGCTGCCGGCCGTGGCGTAGGCCGGCAGCTGGTCGGCCAGCCTTGGGTCAAGCACACGCAGATCGATCTGCATGTCTCAGCCCCAGGCAGCCAGCGCACGGCCGGCCCGACCAGCCGCACCCGTCACTGCGTGCCTTTTTTGGCCGCCTCTTCCAGCGCCTTGATCGGGTCGATCTCTTCGCTCGCAGCTCCATCAGCACCCGGCTCGCCCGGCACACCCTCGGCAGGCTCCTCCTCCATGCCGGGGAGGTTGTTCAAGATGTCCGACACAGCCGACTCGTCCACCACCGCCGCAGCATCCAGGCTGTCAATGACCAGGCCCGGATACAACACGATCACAGCCACCATGATGAGCTGCAAGATGATGAACGCGATCGATCCCTTATAAATCTGGGCAGTGGTCACCGCAGAAATCCGCTTCTTGGTCACCACATCGTTGTAGTCCTGGCGAGCGGCCACACTGCGCAGATAGAACAATGCAAAACCGAACGGCGGCGTGAGGAACGATGTTTGCAGGTTCATGGCGATGATCACGCCGAACCAGACCAGGTCGATACCCAGACTCGTCGCAACGGGCGCCAAGATCGGGATCACGATGAACGCGATCTCGAAGAAGTCGATGAACATGCCCAGAATGAACACCAGCAAGTTCACGAACAGCAGGAAGCCCATCTGCCCGCCGGGCAGCTTGTCGAACAGGTGTTCGACCCAGATGTGGCCGTCGGCCGCGTTAAAGGTAAAAGCAAACACGGTGGAACCGATCAAGATGAACATCACAAAGATGGTCAGCTTGGTCGAGTTCTCCATGGCCTGCATCAGCAGGTTCATGCTGAGGCGGCGGCGCGAGGCAGCCATGATCAGCGCGCCCAATGCACCCATGGCGCCGCCTTCGGTGGGCGTGGCAATGCCCAGGAAGATGGTGCCCAGCACCAGGAAGATCAGGATCAGCGGTGGGATCAGCACAAAGGTGACTTGCTCCGCCAGACGGGAAAGCAGCCCCATGCGGGTCACGCGGTTAAAGATCGCAAGTCCCAGCGCCGTGAAGGCACCCAAGGCCACCGAGAAGATGAAGACCTCATCGCCCGGTGCAGCACCGTCGCGCCCAGTGAAGGGATTGATGATGGCTTCGTGGCTTTGCGACCACACATAAGCAGCCACGGCGGACACCACCAACAGCACCAGCAAAGAGCGGTGGCCGCTGGACCCGTTGGTTTCGGTGTAGATGCGCGCCTCCGGGGGCAGCGGCGGCACCCAGGCCGGCTTGAATATGGCCACGCCTGCGATGAACAGCAGGTACAAGCCCACCAGCATCAGACCAGGAACCATGGCGCCGGCGTACATGTCGCCCACCGACTTACCGAGCTGGTCGGCCAGCACGATCAGCACCAGCGAAGGCGGCAGCGCCTGCGCCAGGGTGCCCGAGGCGGTGATGGTGCCGGTGGCAATGGTGCGGTTGTAGCCGTAGCGCAGCATGATGGGCAGCGAAATCAGGCCCATGGAAATCACGGCAGCCGCCACCACACCGGTGGTTGCGGCGAGCAAAGCACCCACCAGCACCACGGCCACCGCCAGACCACCGCGGATCGGGCCAAACACCTGGCCCACCGTTTCCAGCAGGTCTTCCGCCATGCGGCTGCGCTCCAGGATGATGCCCATCAGCGTGAAGAACGGAATGGCCAGCAGGGTGTCGTTCTGCATGATGCCGAACACCCGCAGCGGCAAGGCCTGGAACAGCGTGTCGGAAAACAGCCCAATTTCCATGCCGATGAGGCCAAAGAACAGGCCGGTGGCCGCGAGGCCAAATGCCACCGGGAAACCCGACAGCAGGAAAAACAGCAGGCCCGCAAACATCAGCGGGACAAAATTGTTGGAAATGAGTTCAATCATGGTGGGGCTCGATCACTGCTTGTGGGTTTTGGTCTGCAGTGCTTTCTGCTGCTCAGCCTCGGCGATTTCCTTGGCCAGTTCCAGGGTTTCGCTTGAACCAGCATGGGCCAGCACATCGGGACCGAGGCCCCGCAAAAAAGCGACCCGTTTGATCAACTCACTCATGCTTTGCAGCAGCAACACCGCAAAGCCCACGGGAATGAACAGATAAACCGGCCAGCGGATCAAGCCACCGGCGTTGGACGACATTTCTCCGCTGCTGAAAGCGCGCTCGAACAGCGGCCAACCCAGCGTGATCATCATGTAGCACAACGGCAGGATGAACACGATGATGCCGACGATGTCGATCCAGTTGCGGGTGCGGTTGCTGAACTTGCTGGACACGAAGTCAATGCGCACGTGCGCGTTGCGCAAGAAAACGAATCCGCCACCCAGCAAAAAGGTGGCAGCAAACAAATACCACTGAATCTCAAGGAAGGCATTGGAACTGATATCGAACGCCTTGCGCACGATGGCATTGGTGGCGCTGATCAGTGTTGTGGCCAAGATAAGCCACATGCCAAGCTTGCCAAGCCGTTCGCTTATTGCGTCGATCAGCCGGGACAGTTGAAGAAGAGGAGTCATGGTGGTTCTTCGGCATCGTCTGCCTTGTGGGCACGACGCGCAGTGTGAGCGATGGGAACGGCACCAGCATTCAGTGCTTGCTGGTGCACGAAGAACGAGGCGAAACGATGAATGGAACCAACAAGAAACCCCGCCGAGCGGGGTTTCTTGCCGTGCAAACACGCAATTACAGCTTGGCGGACTGCATGTAGCGGTCAAACGCCGACTCTGCGACGCGGAACCAGAGATTCTGGTCGCGGCGGAA
>JAIFNE010000124.1 GCA_020047875.1 Hydrogenophaga sp. | reverse complement strand
AACTTGGCGCCAATGGCCAGCGCGCCCAGCGGCCAGAGCCAGATGCCCCAGCCGGCGGTGAGCCGCACCACGATCAGCATCACCGCAATGCCGTGCAGCACGCCAAAGTAAATGAAGCTGTTGGGAAACATCACCAGCGAGCCCGCCGTGACCAGCAAGGCCGCGCCGGCCACCTGGCCCCAGCGCCGCCAAAAGCGCGGCCAGCGTTGGCCCTGGTGCACCGCCACCGCCTGCGACAGGCCAGCGGTGAACAGAAACAGGCTCACGATGGCGGTGCGCTGCCAAGTCCAGAACGGATCGCGGTAAAAGTTCTGCTCGATCAGGCCAAAGTGGTTCAGATCGAAGCTGAAGTGGTAGACCGTCATCCACACCATGGCGAGCGCGCGCAGCAGGTCGATGCGGTCCAGGCGCTGGTTCATGTGATCGCCGCCGGCTGGGCGTGCGCGGAGAAGGTGATCATGGGCACTTTTCGGGGCGGGAACACCGCCCGATTTTGCATGGACTTGGCGCCTGACGGCCGCTGTTTGAGTTGCCCTTGAAGGTCCATTACCCACCCGGATGGGAATGGCAGCGCTGGCCGAGCCACGCCATGGAGTGAAATCGCCACGGGCAACTGGATCGAGCAGGGTATTGTTCTGGCGGCCATCGCGTTTGGCTTCTGGCAGGTGCACGACGTGAAAAAGGCACGGGCCGAGGCGGCATCGGCATAGGGCAGGATCGGGAAACAGGCCGCAGCGCGCCGGCGATCACCAGGCCACGAGCTGGCCAGCCACACCGGGCGAGAACGCAGGCTCAGCGCTTGAGCAAGCGCTCGATGGCGGCACACAGCGCTTCCACCGTGTCGGGCTTGAAAATGACCTCATCCACCCCGGCCGCTGGGGCCTGCTGGCGCAGTTCCTCGCTGATGTAGCCCGAGGTGATGGCCACGGGCAGGGTCGGGTGCAAGGCCTTGATCTCGCGCGCCAGCCGCAGCCCGGACATGCCCGGCATGTTGAAGTCGGTGATGCACAACGCCACGTCGTGCAGCGTGTGGCGCAGCGCCTCCAGCGCCTCTTGCGGATCGGTAAAGGCGCTCACTCGGTAGCCGTCTCGCTCCAGCAGCCGGCGCACCAGCCAGGCGATGGCTTCGTCATCGTCAACATAGAGCACATGCGGCGCAGGCCCGCTTTCCCGAGGATGGGCGGGTGTTGCTGCAGCGGTCGCGGGTTCCGCCAACGGTTTATCGGGCGCCGCGTCCGGCAGGCCTGGAAAAGCCAGGGTGAAGGTGGTCCCTGCGCCGACCTGGCTGCGCACGCGCAGCGCCACGCCGTGTTCCAGCAAGATACCGTGCACCACCGCCAGACCCAGGCCCGTGCCAGCCCCCGGCGCCTTGGTGGTGAAGAAAGGCTCGAACATGCGGGAAAGCGTCTCGGCTGACATGCCGACGCCGTTGTCGGTCACCGACAGGCGCACGCCCACGCCGGGCCAGGCAGCCAGCGATGGCAGCGCATCGAGCTCGTCCGCCCCGCACGGCGCATCGGGCTGCGCCATGCGTTCCAGCAGCAGCTTCACGGTCGCGTTGGGCTGGCCCTGCACCGCTTGCACCGCATTGGTCGCCAGGTTCAGCACCACCTGCTCGATCTGCGTGGCGTTGGCCATCACCGCAGGCAGGTTGTCGTCGACCCGCAGTTCCAGCGTCACATCGGCTGGCAGCGTGGCGCGCAGAATGCCGTGGGCTTCCTCGAGCACAGCGCGCAGGCAGGTGGGTTCCTGCTTGCTGTCCTGTCGCCTGCTGAAGGCCAGAATTTGCTGCACCAGATCGCGCGCGCGCCGCCCTGCCTTGCGGATTTCGTGCAGGCTGACGCGGACCGGATGGCTTTCAGGCACATCGTCCAGCGCAAGCTCCACATTGCCCAGGATGGCGGCCACGATGTTGTTGAAGTCGTGCGCCACACCGCCAGCCAGCGTACCCAGCGCCTCCATTTTCTGGGATTCGCGCAACTGCGACAGCAGCTGCAGGCGGGTGTCTTCGGCCGCCTTTCGCTCGGAAAGGTCGTAGTCAATACAGAAGAACACCGGCGCCGGTCCGTCGTGTTGCAGCAGCATGTGGCTGGAGTAGACCGACACGGCACGGCCGTCTTTGCGCTTCAACACCAGCTCACCGGCGGGAATGGCTTGGCCACTCGCCAGCATGTGTTGCACCGCGTCGAGCACCGCTCCATGCATGGCGGGCGGAATGATCAGGTCCATCAGATTGGCGCCGACCGCCTCTTGCGCGCTGTAGCCGTAGAGCTGCGCGGAGGCATCGTTCCAGTAGAGACACACCAAGCTGGCGTCGTAGCCCTGCACTGCCACATTGGGAATGCCGTTAAGCAGCTGGCGAAAGCGCTCGTCGCTCTCGTGCTGGGCTTCCTGCGCCTGCTGGCTGTTGGTCACATCCAGAATGAATGAATGCCACAGCAGGCTGCCATCGGCCTGCGGCTGCGGTCTGCCGACCCCGTGCAACCATTTGCGACGCCCTGACGGTGTGGTGATGCGCCACTGAAAAGACCAGTCTTTGAGCTGCCTTCCCGACTCCGCCACCGAAGCGGTCATGCCCGGCAAATCGCGCGCATCGACCATGCCCCAAATGGGTCTGGCGTCCAGGATCAGGTCGGCCGCGGAAATCTCCCAGAGATCCACGCAGCCGCTGCTCATGTGCTCGATCCGGTCCGTGCCGTCAGGCAGAACACGGTAGCGAAACAGCGCGCCCGGCACGAACTCGGCCAGTTGGGCTATCGCGAAGACGCTCGCTCCCTGTTCGTTCAGTAACTTCATGTAACCCATTTTCCAGATTTACCGACTACACCGCAAGCGATCGGGCTTGACTTGCGCTCTGGAGAATGGGCGAAAGACAAAGAGCGCATCACGGGCTGGCCGGCGACATGACTGCGCGATTCACAGCGCAGCACAGCGAGGACAAACGCCAAAAACCCGGGCGCGAGGCCGGTAGACTGCCGATGCATGACCTGGCACGCCACTCTTTCGCTGAACCACCGCCGCGAAGGCCCCCGCACCACGGTGCGACACGCGCACAGCGGCCCTCTGCGCATTCTCAAGAGCCTGTACCCGGAGGGCGATGCGATCTGCCACAACGTGATCGTGCATCCGCCTGGGGGCTTGGTGGGTGGCGACCTGCTGGACATCCGGGTGCGTGTGGAAGACGGCGCGCACGCCTTCATCAGCACGCCCGGCGCTACCCGCTTTTATGAAAGCAGTGAGTTGCTGGCCGAGCAGCGCGTCACGCTCGATCTGGCAGCGGGTGCGCGCCTCGAATGGCTGCCGCTGGAGACGCTGGCCTACCCCGGCTGTCACGCCCTGAACCAGCTCACGGCCACGCTGGCGCCCGGCGCTGAGCTGCTGGCCTGGGACGTGACGGCGCTGGGTCTGCCAACAGCGGGGCAACCCTTTGACCGCGGTCGCATCACCCAGCGGCTGGAGCTGCCCGGCCTCTGGCTGGAACAGGCGCAGATCGACGCAGCCGACCACCGCCTGCTGGCCTCGCCGCTGGGGCTGGCTGGCCAGCGCTGCCTGGGCACGCTGCTGTTTGCGGTGGGCGAGTCCATGGAGCGCACACGACGGGAGCGGCTGCTGGACGCAGCGCGCGCGGCGCTGGCCGGGCTGCCGCCCGGCGTGCAGGCGGGCGCCACCTGCCCGAACCCCAACCTGCTGGTGGTGCGCGCCGTCGCACCGCTGGTGGAGCCGCTGATGACCGCGCTGCAGAGCGGCTGGGCAGCGCTGCGCCAGGCCGCCTGGGACCTCAGCCCACAGCCGCCGCGCATCTGGCGGGTGTAGCCGAATGCTTCGATGCATCCCGCTCAGAAGCCCACGAGGCGCCAAACATCTCGCGCTTGAAGTTCCTCGCCGGGGCCACTGGTCAGCCAGCCGCCGGCTGCCCAAACCGGTGCAAGTCGGACGACACGCACCACACCGAGTCGGTCGACGCACCAGCGCGATGCGCATCCTGTCACCGCGCACCATGCACCAAGCTGGCGCAAAAATTGCGTCAAATCCTTAACCTCTGCCAACGCCCGTGCCCATGGAACTGCCCTCCCCCGCGTCCGACCAGCCTTTGCGGTCGCGCGATCTGACTATTGAGTGAAACGAAATGGAACTGACCCCCCGCGAAAAAGACAAGCTGCTGATCTTCACCGCGGCGCTGCTCGCCGAGCGGCGCAAGGCGCGCGGTCTCAAGCTGAACTACCCCGAGGCCGTGGCGCTGATCAGCGCGGCGGTGATGGAGGGCGCGCGCGACGGCAAGACCGTGGCCCAGCTCATGAGCGAGGGCCGCGACGTGCTCACACGCAACGATGTGATGGACGGCATCGCCGAGATGATTCCCGACATCCAGGTCGAGGCCACCTTTCCCGACGGCACCAAGCTGGTCACGGTGCACCAGCCGATCGCCTGAACGCATCCAATGACACAAGGATTACCGACATGACCCGCCTGATCACACCCGCAAACCTCGTCGCCCTCTGCCTCGCAACCACCAGCCTTGCTGCCCATGCCCACACCGGTCACGGCACCACCAGCCTGATGCAGGGCCTGGTGCATCCCTTCGGCCTGGACCACCTCTTGGCCATGCTGGCCGTGGGCGTCTGGTCGGTTGCGGCGCTTCCGGCCACCAGGGCTTGGCAAGGACCGGCAACCTTCCTGTTGGGTCTGGTGATCAGCGCCTCGCTGGGCACCGTGGGCGTGACGCTGCCGAACCTGGAGCACGCTGTCTCGCTCTCAGTGGTCCTGTTCGGCGCCATGCTCATCCTGGCCACCAGGCCGGTGCCGCCGACCATCGGGCTGGGCCTGATTGCTGCCGCCGCCTCGCTGCATGGTCTGGCGCATGGGTCTGAGGCACCCGAATCGGGTTTTGCCGGCTACGCCCTGGGCTTCCTGGTCACCACCGCCGCACTGCACGCTGGCGGTGTGGGCATCGGTCTGGCCGTTAGACGCCTGTTGACCGAACGCCGCGCCATGGCCCTGGGCAGCATGGGCGCCGCGCTCGGTGGCGCGGGCTTGTACCTGTTTGCCAAGCTCTGAGATACCCAGCATGATCCCCGGCGAACTTTTCACCGATGTCGGTGAGCACACCCTCAACCCCGGTCGCGCCACGCTCACGCTGGTGGTGCAGAACACGGCCAGCCGGCCGGTGCAGGTCGGATCGCACTACCACTTTGCCGAGACCAACGCCGCGCTGTCCTTCGACCGGGCCAGCGCGCAGGGCAAGCGGCTGAACATCGCCAGCGGCACCGCGGTGCGCTTCGAGCCGGGCCAGCAGCGCACGGTGGAACTGGTGGATTTCGCGGGCGACCGCATCGTGATCGGCTTTCGTGGCCTGGTCCAAGGAGCACTATGACCCCCCCACGCTCATCACTTCGTGTGCTCGCTGCCCCCCAAGGGGGCGCTCGCCTTTCTTGGGGCGGCCCGGCGAAAGGCGGTTTCTGAGATGGCCAGCATTCCCAAGCGCGCTTACGCCGACATGTTCGGCCCCACGGTGGGCGATCGCGTTCGCCTGGCCGACACCGGCCTGATCGTCGAGGTGGAGCAGGATTTCACCCTGCGCGCCGGCGGCTACGGCGAAGAGGTGAAGTTTGGCGGCGGCAAGACCATTCGCGACGGCATGGCGCAAAGCCAGCGCACCCGCGCCCAGGGCGCGATGGACACGGTGCTGACCAACGCCCTCCTCATCGACCACTGGGGCATCGTCAAGGCCGACATCGGCTTGAAAGACGGGCGCATTGCGGCAATAGGCAAGGCGGGCAACCCCGACACCATGCCCGGGGTGGACATCATCATTGGCCCAGGCACCGAAATCATCAGCTGCGAGGGCAACATCGTCACCGCTGGCGGCATCGACAGCCACATCCACTTCATCTGCCCGCAGCAGATCGACGAGGCGCTGGCCTCGGGCGTGACCACCATGCTCGGCGGCGGCACCGGCCCGGCCACCGGCACCTTCGCCACCACCTGCACACCCGGCCCCTGGCACATCGAGCGCATGCTGCAGGCCGCCGACGGTTTTGCGATGAACATCGGTTTTCTGGGCAAAGGCAACGCCAGCCAGCCCGCGCCGCTGCGCGAGCAGATCGACGCCGGCGTGATCGGCCTCAAGCTGCACGAAGACTGGGGCTCCACACCGAGCGCCATCAGCAACTGCCTGGACGTGGCCGAAGAAACCGACACCCAGGTGGCGCTGCACAGCGACACGCTCAACGAATCAGGCTTTGTGGAAGACACGATTGCTGCCACCAAAGGGCGCACGCTCTGCGCGTTTCACACCGAAGGCGCGGGCGGCGGCCACGCGCCCGATCCAGCACCAACCCGACCATGCCCTACACGGTCAACACGCTCGACGAGCATGTGGACATGCTCATGGTCTGCCACCACCTGGATGCGTCCATCCCAGAGGACCTGGCGTTTGCCGAAAGCCGCATCCGCCGCGAAACGATCGCCGCCGAGGACATCCTGCACGACCTGGGCGCCATCAGCATCATGAGCAGCGACAGCCAGGCCATGGGCCGCGTGGGCGAGGTGATCCTGCGCACCTGGCAGACGGCGCACAAGATGAAGGCTCAGCGCGGCACGCTGCCGGGCGACAGCGGCCGCCATGACAACGCGCGCGTCAAGCGCTACATCGCCAAATACACCATCAACCCCGCCATTGCCCACGGCATTTCGCACATCGTGGGCTCGCTGGAGGTGGGCAAGTGGGCATCTTTGGCGTCAAGCCGGCGCTGGTGCTCAAGGGCGGCAGCATCGCCCTGGCCGCCATGGGCGATCCGAACGCCTCCATCCCCACCCCGCAACCGGTGCATTACCGCCCGCAGTTCGGCGCCTTTGGCACCGCGCTGGCGCGCGGCAGCCTCACGTTTGTGTCGCAGGCGGGCCTGAAGGCCGGCGTGCGCGAACGCTACGGTTTGCAAAAGCAGACCGTGGCGGTGCAAAACTGCCGCGGCGTGACCAAAGCCCACATGGTGCACAACAGCTACCTGCCAAAAATGGAGATCGACCCTCAGCGCTACACCGTGCGCGCCGACGGCGAGTTGCTCACCTGCGAGCCCGCCACCGAGCTGCCGATGGCGCAGCGATACTTTCTGTTTTGAATTTCTCCCAAGGGTTTTCACCCTCTTGC
>JAIFNE010000175.1 GCA_020047875.1 Hydrogenophaga sp. | reverse complement strand
CGCGCTGGCCTTGGTGAAGGCCGCTGGCGTGGACGAGGTCTGGAGTACCGATTGCATCGCCCACCCCAGCAACGCGGTCAGCATGGTGCCGGCGATCGCCCATGCCTTGTTGACGCTATCAGCCGCCAGGCGCTGACTGGCGCGGATTGCCCCTGGGCGCCTGGTTCGGCGGGCTGGCGCAGCGCCAGATCAAGCACCGTCTTGAGCAGACTCAACGGGCCGAGTAGCGCCAGAGCCGACGATTGGTTCTCGGTTGCCCGTATGCCCCGCTGGGCATTGCGCTCACCCGCGGTAACTTGGATTTTTGTCATCGGCCCACATCAAAGAGGAGACCTTCATGCACCCTGGCTTTCGACTGTCTGTCGTGATGCTGTTGGCCGCGCTGCTCAGTGCCTGTTATGTGGTTCCCGAGCGCGCTGCGGACGGCAGCGTCATCTACCAGCACTACCCTTTGCCTCCGCTGGGTCCGGCGCCTGGGCCGGCAGCCATGCCGCGAACCGCAACACCTGCGAGTCTGCCGGTGCGCCTGTATCCGGCCAACGAAGAGGCAGCGAGGATTGGCGTCATCTCGGGTAGCGTGACCAACCTCATGACGGGCAAGGGGGTTTTCAGTGTGTCTTTCATGGGCGAGGTGCTGACCGGTGAGGCGACGCGTGTTTCCAATGAAGAACGCCGCGGCGTGGCCAGCGCCTACAGCCCCCGGGGGATGTACATGTCCTGCGAATATCAGATGAACACGCCGTACCAGGGTGCAGGGAACTGCACTTTCTCCAACGGTGCCTCTTACCGCATGCACATCGGCAGTACGCAGTAGGGACCTCCGCACAGTCGCGCGAGCGCGATGGGACGCTCATTGCGCGACACCGGGGGTTTTGCCTGCACTGAGCGTGATGCCGTGAACGCGTCGGCGCGCAGCGGCTGGGCCACCCCAGACCTGAGCCAAGGAAACGCAGATGGAAAGCATCATCCGAAAAGCGCCTGAGTCGTTCCGGGAAAAGCCACACCTGGACAACTACGACGCCACCATCGCCCGTTTCAGCTGGGCGCAGGCTGAGCAGCTGCTTGATGGCCTGCCCAACGGCGGCGGGCTCAACATGGCCCACGAGGCGGTGGACCGGCACCTGCAGCATGGGCGAGGCGACAAGGTGGCCATCCGCTGGCTGGGCAAGGGCGGCGGGCGGCGCGAGCTGAGCTACGCGGAACTTGCCCGCGAAACCAACCGGTTTGCGAATGCGCTGCAGGGGCTTGGCGTGTTGCCGGGTGAGCGCGTGTTTTTGCTGCTGGGGCGGCTGCCCGAGCTGTATCTGGCGCTGCTCGGCGCGCTGAAGGCCCGCTGCGTCGTGAGCCCGCTGTTCTCGGCCTTCGGGCCCGAGCCCATCGCTACCCGCGCCGAGATGGGTGATGCGCGGGTGCTCGTTACCACACCCGAGCTGTACCGGCGCAAGATCCAGGGCTTGCGCGATCGCCTGCCAGGGCTTCGGCATGTGATCGTGGTTGGCGAAGCGATGGCTGGCGAAGATGGCGTGCACGACTGGAGCGCCTTGGTGGCGCCTGCTTCTGCGGACTACACCATCGCACCCACCGATCGGGAGTCCACCAGCCTGTTGCATTTCACCAGTGGCACCACCGGCCGGCCCAAGGGCGCGGTGCATGTGCATGCTGCGGTGCTGGCGCATGCGGTCACCGGCCGCTACGCGCTGGATCTGCACGAGAACGATGTGTTCTGGTGCACCGCCGATCCCGGCTGGGTCACCGGCACCAGCTACGGCATCCTTGCGCCGCTGGTCTGCGGCGTGACCAACGTGGTGGTCGAGGCCGAATTCGACGCGCAGACCTGGTACGAAGTGCTGCAGCGCGAGCGCGTCAGCGTCTGGTACACCGCGCCCACGGCCATCCGGATGATGATGAAGCTGGGTGCCGAGGCGGTGAAGGCTTACCGCTTCCCTGCGCTGCGCTTCATGGCCAGCGTGGGCGAGCCGCTGAACCCGGAAGCCGTGGTCTGGGGTCTGGAAGCCTTCGGCCTGCCGTTTCACGACAACTGGTGGCAGACCGAGACCGGCGGCATCATGGTGTCCAACTATGCCGCGATGGACATCAAGCCCGGCTCCATGGGCAGGCCGTTGCCGGGCATCACCGCGGCGGTGGTGAGTCGCAACGGCGGCGGGGGTATCGAGCTGGTCACGCAGCCCGATGTAGATGGTGAGCTGGCCCTGCAGACGCCTTGGCCATCCATGATGCGTGGCTACCTGAACGAGGACGAGCGCTACCGAAAATGCTTTGTCGACGGCTGGTACCTCACCGGCGACCTGGTCCGACGCGATGGCGACGGCTACTACTGGTTTGTCGGTCGCGCTGACGATGTGATCAAGTCGGCCGGTCACCTGATCGGGCCGTTCGAGGTGGAAAGTGCCCTGCTGGAGCACCCGGCTGTGGCCGAGGCCGGCGTCATCGGCCTTCCGGATCCGATGGTTGGTGAGGTGGTGAAGGCGTTTGTGGCCCTCAAGCCGGGCTTCCAGCCTGACGAGGCCTTGCGCCGCGAGTTGCTGGGCCACGCGCGCAAGCGGCTGGGTGCCGCCGTGGCGCCCAAGCAGATTGACTTCCGCAACAGCCTGCCCAGGACCCGCAGCGGAAAAATCATGCGCCGCCTGCTCAAGGCCCGCGAGCTGGGTCTGCCCGAGGGCGACCTCTCCACACTCGAAAGTGATGAAAAAAAATGAGCCTGGAGAAGCTCCGCCTCGACCGCGCGCATCTGCACCATGCTTACCGCGAGATGCTGCGCATCCGGCGCTTTGAGGCCAAGTGCGTCGAGCTCTACCAGGCGCAGAAGATAAGGGGCTTTTTGCACCTGTACGACGGAGAAGAAGCGGTGGCCGTGGGCGTGATGGCCGCGCTGGAGCCACGCGACGCGGTGCTGGCCACCTACCGGGAACACGGCCATGCGCTGGCGCGCGGGCTGCCCATGGCGCCGCTCATGGCCGAGATGCTGGGCAAGGTGGAGGGCTGTTGCCGGGGGCGCGGCGGCTCCATGCACCTGTTCAGCCGCGAGCAGCGCTTCTACGGCGGCAACGCCATCGTTGGCGGAGGCCTGCCGCTGGCGGTGGGCATTGCCCTGGCCGACAAACAGCTGCGACCGGGCGCGGTGACGGCCTGCTTTTTCGGCGAGGGCGCGGTGACCGAAGGTGCATTCCATGAAAGCATGAACCTGGCCGCGATCTGGCAGCTGCCGGTGCTGTTCGTCTGCGAAAACAACCTCTACGCCATGGGGGTGCCGCTGGCCGATTCGGAGTCGCAACCCGACGTGGTCCGCAAGGCAGACGCCTACCGCATGGCTTCGGCCCAGGTTGATGCGATGGACCCGGTGCAGATGGCGGCGGCCGCGCGCCGCGCGGTGGAACATGTGCGCGCCGGGCTCGGTCCGTATTTCCTGGAATGCCGCACCTACCGCTTTCGCGCGCACTCGATGTTTGACACCCAGGCTTACCGCTCCCGCGAGGAGATCGAGGGCTGGAAGCAGCACGACCCCATCAACCGTCTGCGCAGTTGGATGACGGTCAACCACCAGATCAGCGAAGCCGAGTTGGTGGCGATCGATGTGGCGATCGAGGCCGAGATCGACGCTGCGGTGGCCTTTGCCGAGGCCGGCATGCTGGAACGGGTGGAGGAGCTGGAACGCTTTGTGATCATGGATGCCGTGGTGCAGGAGGCTCAGCCATGAGCGCCGCACCGATCCGCATGACCTACCGCGAAGCCTGCAAGCAGGCGATCCGCGACGCACTGCAGGCCGATTCCCGCTGCTTCGTGATGGGTGAGGACGTGGGCAAGTACGGCGGCTGCTATGCGGTGACCAAAGGCCTGCTGGAAGAGTTTGGCCCCGCGCGGATCGTAGACACGCCGCTGGCCGAGGTGGGCTTTGTGGGTGCCGGCGTGGGCGCTGCGCTGGCCGGGCTGCGTCCCATCGTGGAGATCATGACCTGCAACTTCAGCCTGCTGGCGCTGGACCAGATCATGAACAACGCGGCCACGCTTTCACACATGTCGGGCGGGCAGTTTGCAGTGCCGCTGGTGATCCGCATGGCCACCGGCGCCGGGCGGCAGCTGGCGGCCCAGCATTCCCACAGCCTGGAGGGTTGGTATGCACACATCCCCGGGCTCAAGGTGCTGGTGCCCGCCACGGTGGATGACGCGCGTCACATGCTGGCCGCGGCGCTGGCCGACCCCAACCCGGTGCTGATTTTTGAGCATGTGGTGCTCTACAACATGGAAGGCGAGCTGGACAGCGCCATCACCGCCGTCGACATTGCGCACGCCCAGGTGCGCCGCGCGGGCACCGACGTGAGCCTGGTGACTTACGGCAACAGCCTGCCCAAGTGCCAGGCGGCGGCCGAGACGCTGCAGCAGGAAGGCGTCAGCGCCGAGGTGATTGACCTTCGCGTGCTGCGCCCGCTCGATATGGCCTGCGTGATCGCGTCGGTGAGCCGCACCCACCGCTGCGTGATCGTGGACGAGGGCTGGAAGAGCGGCTCGATTTCTGCCGAGATCGCTGCGCGGCTGGCCGAGCAGGCGCTCTATGAACTGGATGCCCCGGTGCGGCGGGTCTGCGCCCGCGAGGTGCCCGTGCCGTATGCGGCACACATGGAGGAAGCCTGCCTGCCGCAGGTGGCCGACATCGTGGCCGCGGTGCGTGACCTGATGAAGCCCCGGTAGCAAGGGATGGCCGAATTTCTCATGCCCTCGCTCGGGGCCGACATGGAAACCGGCAAGGTGGTCGAGTGGCTGGTCAAGCCCGGCGAGCGGGTCAAGCCGGGTGACGTGGTCGCGGTGGTTGAAACGCACAAGGGCGCCATCGATGTGGAGATCTTTTTCGATGGCGTGATCGACCAGCTCGCTGCTCTGGGCGAAGAACTGCCGGTGGGTGCGGTACTGGCGCAGGTGCATACGCTGGACGCAGCATCCGAGTCCAAGGCTTCAGCGCCTCTGGTGCCGAAAATCGTTGTGGCCGCAGGCCTGCCCGCGCCCACGCCGTCCGCGCCTGCGCCAGCCGCCAAGGCACCGATCGCCGTGGCGCCCGCTGGGGCACGCCTGCTGGCGAGCCCGGCCGCCCGACGGCGCGCGCAGACGCTGGGCCTGGACCTCGCTTTGGTGCCGGGCACGGGTCCTCAAGGGGCCGTGACCATCGCCGACGTGGAGCAGGCCGGCTCCGCGGCACATGTCACAGAGCACACGCGATCAGCCGGTCGCGCAGGGTCCACGGCGCGCAGCAGCGGTTTTGACGCAGCATCAATGCGCCAGGCGATCGCCGCGGCGATGAGCCGGTCCAAGCGCGAAATCCCGCACTACTACCTGAGCGAAACGCTGGACTTCCAAGCCGCCACCGCCTGGCTGGAGTCAACGAACCGGGAGCGGCCGCCCGAGGCGCGTCTGCTGGGCGCGGTGCTGCTGCTCAAGGCCACGGCACTTGCGCTCAGGGCGGTGCCGCAACTCAACGGGTTCTTCGAGAACGGCGTGTTCCGGGCGGGGCAGGGCGTGCACGTCGGCTGGGCGATCGCCTTGCGCGGCGGCGGTCTGGTAGCGCCCGCCATTCACCACGCCGACCAGAAAACGCTACCCGAGCTGATGGGTGCGCTGCGCGAGCTGGTGCAGCGTGCGCGCAGCGGCCGCCTGCGCAGCTCGGAGCTGACCGATCCAACCATCACCGTGACCAGCCTGGGTGACCGCGGCGCCGAGAGCGTGTTCGGGGTGATCTACCCGCCACAGGTGGCCATCATTGGCCTGGGCCGCCCGGTTCAGCGCCCCTGGGTGGTCGAGGGCCAGGTGACGGTGCGCACATTGGTCACAGCCACGCTGGCGGCCGATCACCGCGCCAGCGACGGCCATCTCGGCGGGCAACTGCTGGCCACCCTGCAGCAGGTCCTGCAATCGCCACACGGGCTTTGATATCGGGAGCAGCCGCCCATGAACGCCACTGAGATTCGACAACTTGCCGCCAGCGTGCTGGCTGACATTGCCCCGGAGGCCGACCTGTCCACCGTGGGCGACATCGACGATCTGCGCGATGCGCTGGACCTGGACTCAATGGACTTCCTGAACTTCATCGTCGGCCTGAGCCAGGGAAGTGGCCGGGCCATTCCCGAGAGCGACTACCCCAAGCTCTTCACCCTCAGGGGCCTGATCGGCTACTTGTCGTAGAAGCCCGCTCGGTTCTCGGTTCTGGCCACAATCGGGCATGAGCAACCTCACCACCACCCGCCAGCCAGATGCCGCGCAGGCCCTGCACAGCGACTTCGATCAGCGCGTGGCCTTGTTGGCCGACGCCTTGCCCTGGGTGTCATCGCCGTTGCCCGGTGTCGAGCGCCGCATGCTCGACCGCGTGGGCGGCGAGGTGGCGCGCGCCACCAGCCTCGTGCGCTACGCCCCCGGCTCGCGGTTCGAACGGCACCTGCACGGCGGCGGTGAAGAAATTCTGGTGCTCGAAGGCACGTTCTCCGACGA
>JAIFNE010000068.1 GCA_020047875.1 Hydrogenophaga sp. | reverse complement strand
TGCGCCATGTAGAGAATTTCGGCGGGTGCGCCGGCCGCCACGAATTCCTGCATCACCTTGCGGCCCAGGAAGCGGGGGTCTTTGATCTGGCTGTAGAGTTTGCCGTCGGAAAACAGGCCGGCGCCGCCTTCGCCGTATTGCACGTTGCTTTGCGGGTTGAGCCCCTTGCCGCGCCACAGGCCCCAGGTGTCCTTGGTGCGCTGGCGCACCGGTTTGCCGCGCTCGATCACGATCGGCTTGAAGCCCATTTGCGCCAGCGCCAGCGCGGTGAACAGGCCGCACGGCCCCAGCCCCACGACCACCGGGCGGGTGCTGGGCTCTGCCGGCCAGCCGGCGGGCGCGTGGCCGGGCGCGTGCCAGGCCATATCGGGCGTGGGCTGAATGTGGGGATGCTTTTCGTGTTGCGCCAGCAGGCGCGGCTCCAGGGCGGCATCGGTCAGCGCCACGTCCACGATGTAGACCGCCAGCAGCTCGGCTTTGCGGGCGTCGAAACTGCGTTTGAACACATGCAAGTGAGCGATTGCTTGCACGTCAACCCCCAGGGTCTGGGCGGCAAGGCGGGTGAGCGCGTCCACCGGGTGGGGCGGTGGCTCCCGGTCTGCGCGCGTTTCGGTGGGGGCGTCGGCGGCGCGGCGGTGCTCGGTCGGCACGGCGGCCAGCGGCAGCTTGAGTTCAGACAGGCGGATCATGGGGTGCTCGGTGGCTTGTGGTGATCAAGCAGACGGGAGGTCGATAATAGCGGGGTGAAGCGCGCCAGGTCGTCGCTGGTGCAAGGCCCGAAAGGGCGCACTGGAGGAACGTCCGGACTGCACAGGACAGCGTAGGAGGTAACGCCTCTCCACCGACAAGCCGCAAGGCCCTAAGGTGAGGATCAGAGCAACAGAGACGAGCCGCTTGAGTGCGGGTGAAACGGGCAATCTCTACGCGCAGCAATACCAAATAGGCCAGCCTGAGGCCACGCGGTTCGCCGCGTGGCCGATCCTTGTGGTTCCGCAAGGCGTGTTGGCGGGTAGGTAGCACCGAGCCGCTTGGGTGACCAGCGGCCCAGAGGAATGGCGACCACGCCCGGGGCTTTCGCAAGAAGGTCGCGGGTGCACAGAATCCGGCGTAACGGCGCGCTTCACACTATATTTTCTGCCTTCGCGGCGCATGCTGCTCATGTGCGTTGCGGATCGCGACTGGCCTGCCTCCGTTTGCGATGCAACGCATGAATTCGGCGAAGGGTGCAGATTGACGCTGTGTTGGCGAAATCCTAAGACGCACATCGCGCATCACGCATTCACCGGAGACTTTCCATGCGCACCACCCTCAGCATCGACGACGACGTGTTGTACGCCGTCAAAAGCCTGGCGCGGCGGGATGGCCGCAGCGTTGGGGATGTGCTGTCCGATCTGGCGCGCAGCGCTTTGCAGGCGCCGGTGTTGTCCAGTGGGGTCGATCAGGGTGACGCCGATGCGAGCACGCTCGATGCCCAGCTGGCAGCGCTGGGGCTGAAGCCCTACCGGGCGCCGGGCGGGCAGGTGGTGACGCAGGCACAGATCGATGCGTTGCGCGAGGCCGAGGGCGTGTGAGCCCGCGCGCGGCGCCCTTAGGAGACTGTCGGGCTTGGGGAGCGCCGGCTGCAAATCGGCCGCAACGGTCCATTTTTTACCCGCTTCTTGCCCCATAGCTGGGCTATGGGGCTGCGAATTGGCCAAAAACTGTCCTCGCTGGGGCCGCTTTTCGCTTTTGGCGCCCCAAGCCCGACAGGCTCCTAGCGCAGGAAGCTTCTCCCGGTTACGACAGCTGCTCAGCCGGCACGCGCATCAGCCTGCTGGACGTGAATGTGCTGATCGCCCTGTGTGACGGCCGCCACGAACACCACGAGCTGGCTGCCCGCTGGTTTGTGGCACACGCCGCTGCGGGTTGGGCCAGCTGTCCGCTGACCCAGAACGGCGCCATCCGCATCATGAGCGCGCCGGCCTTTCCGGGCGCCCGCCCGGTGGCTCAGGTGCTGGCGCAAGTACAGTCGCTTTGCGCCAACCCGCATCACCATTTTTGGCCCGACGCGGTGAGCCTGGTGCAGGCCGGCACGCTCAACCCCGCGCACCTGCTGGGCCACCGCCAGCTGACCGACGCCTACCTGCTGGCGCTGGCCGTGCACCACCAGGGACAGTTCGTGACCCTGGACGGCGTCATTCCGTACAAGGCGGTGCAAGGCGCAGACGCCGGGCATGTGCTGCGGCTGGCGCATCGGTGAACTGTCCCTCCGCTGCGCACGCTCAGACGTTGAACCCGCCCAGGCTCTGGATGCGTTCCACATGCGCCAGCAACGAGCGCTTGGCCACCGGCCAGAGCCGTTCGGGCACGTCGTCGTAAGCGAGCTTCACCCAGTCGTCCAGCGTGCCCTGTGGCCTGGCCTGCATGGCCCGGGCCACCTTGGCTTCGCGTGCCAGGCGGTGCGCCTTCAGGTGCGCGATCGCGGCCTTGGCGCCACCCTCGGCGGGGGCTGAGAGGTTGTCGGCGCTGCGCCTCAGGTCGCCAATCGCGTAGCCGTGTGCGGGCAGGATGAACTCGATGCCGTGGGTGTCGCAGCAGGCGGCGAGCTTGTCGAGCGAGGCGAGGTAGTCGCCCATGTTGCCGTCGGGCGGGTCGATCACGGTCGTGCTGCCGTTGAGAATGTGGTCGCCGCTGAACAGCAGGCCGTCTTCTTCCAGCACCAGACACAGGTGGTTGGCCGCATGGCCTGGCGTGTGCACCACGCGCAGGGTGTGCAGCACTTCGCCAGCGGCTGTGCTGAGCGTCAGGCATTCACCGTCGGCCAGCGCGCGCTCGGGCGTGAAACGGCTGTTTTCGCGCGAGGTGGGGGCGCTGGGCAGACCAAGAATCGGCGGCCGGCTGGCGCAGAGCGATTGCAGCCGCGCCGCGCCGGGCGAGTGGTCGGGGTGCGAATGCGTGCAGACGATGGCGCGGACGTCGCCAGCGGCAGCGCGCCACAGGCGCTCGAGGTGCGCCGGTTCATCGGGGCCGGGGTCGATCACCAGGTGCCCGGTGGTGGGGTCGCCCACCACATAGCTGTTGGTGCCCGGGCCGGTCATGAAGCCAGGGTTGGGCGCGGTGAGGCGTTGCACGTTTTTCAGCAGCGGCACGGGGCGTTCGGTCTGCCAGTCCAGCGCGTGGACGATCTGCCCGTCAGGGCAGACCAGCGCCAGCTCACCAAACGGCGCCTCGTGCTCCATGTGGCGCGACTCGGCGCCATTCAGCAGGCCAGCGCGCGGGCAGCTGGTGAACAGCGGTGCTTCACTCACGGCGCAGGCGCTCAGCACCGATTCAACCGTCTCGTGGACCTGCAGCCGCTCCAGCGTGCGGATGGTGGGGAAGATGATGAAGAAGTTGCCAGCGGCGTGGCGCGCCAGCGCATCGACCGGGCGCACCCAGACCGGTTCGAACTGCTCGGCTTCATCGGCCACCGGCTCCTGGCCGTCAGGCATGCGCGCCACCAGAAACGGCACGTCGAAGCGGCGCGGCAGGTCGCGGTCGGTGATCCAGTGGGCCAGCACAAACACCTCGGCACCGTCCAGCGTGAGGCCGCGCTCGCGGCACTGCGCGGCAAACGGTGCCTTGCGGTCGAGCGCGGCGATGTCGGCGCTGGTGGCGTGGGAGCCGTTGGCGTGGCGCGCCAGCAGCACGCCCAATTCCTCGAAGCTTTCGCGGATGGCGGCGATGGCCTGCGTGAGGTGCAGGTCGCTCTGGGTGGGTCGGCGGGTCGCGAGGCTGTGCGCCTGGGCGTCGGCGGCGTCGATGCCGCCACCGGGAAAGACGTAAGCACCCGGCGCAAAACTGGCCGTGCTGGAGCGGCGCGTCATCAGCACCTCCAGGCCCTGGGGGCTGTCGCGCAGCAGCAGCACGGTGGCGGCCGGGCGCAGTGGCGCCGGGATTCTGAGGGGGTGGAGCAGTTGGGTGGGGCGGACCATCGGCGCATTGTGCGGCAGGCCGCCACCGGGGCGCGTCGCGCGTCAGACGCAGCGCGCGCCGTCCACTTCCAGGCACACACCCGAGATGAAGGCGGCCTCGTCGCTGGCGAGATACAGCACGGCGCTGGCCACGTCCTCGCCGGTGGAGAAACGCCCGAGCGGGATGGTGGAGCGGAATTTGGCCAAGCGCTCTTCGGTCAGCTCGCCGCCGGCGAACGAGGCGCCGAGGGCGGTGAACGGGTTCATCACCGGGTTGACGCAGTTCACGCGGATGTTGTCGGGTCCGAATTCCGCCGCCAGCGACTTCGATGTGGTGATCACCGCGCCTTTGCTGCCGTTGTACCAGGTGAGGCCGGGGCGCGGCCGCACGCCGGCGGTGGAGGCGATGTTGATCAGGCAGCCGCCGCCGTTGGCACGCAGAGCAGGCACGGCATGCACCGTGGCCAGGTAGATGCTCTTGACGTTGACCGCGTAGCAGCGGTCGAACTCGTCTTCGGTCACGTCCAGCGCGGGCTGGTTGCGGTGGGTCCAGCCGGCGTTGCTGACCAGGGCGTCGAGCTTGCCGTGGCGCGCCAGGGCGGCGCCCACCAGCGCCCGCATGTCGGCCGAGCGGGTCACGTCGGCGGCAAAGAAGCTGGCGCGGCCACCCGCCGCGGTGATCTCGGCGGCCACGCGCTCGCCGTTGGCGCTGTCGATGTCGTTCACGATCACCTGGGCGCCCTCAGCGGCCAGCCGCTTGGCAATGCTCTCGCCAAAGCCGCTGCCCGCGCCGGTGACGATGATGGATTTGTCTGGAACGCGCATGACGAAAACTTTCAGAAAAAAGGTTCAGCCGTGGCGGAATGCCACGGTTTTCAAGGTGGTGAAGCCGAGCAGGGCTTCGAAGCCTTTTTCGCGACCGTGGCCGCTGGACTTCACGCCCCCAAACGGCAGCTCGACACCGCCGCCGGCGCCGTAGTTGTTGATGAACACCTGCCCGGCCTTGACGCGACGCGCCATGCGGAACTGGCGCGCGCCGTCGCGCGTCCACACCCCGGCCACCAGACCGAAGGCGGTGGCGTTGGCGAGCTGCACCGCATGGTCTTCGTCGTCAAAGGACATGGCGGCCAGCAGCGGGCCAAACACCTCTTCTTGCGCCAGCCGGTGGCCTGGTGGCACATCGCGTAACAGCGTGGGCGCGGCGTAAAAACCGCCGGCCGCGGCCTCGTCCACCACCCGGCCTTGCGCCACGGTGGCGATGCCCGCGGCCCGCGCCTCGTCCAGAAAACCGCGCACCCGCTGCAACTGGCTCTGGCGGATCAGCGGGCCCAGATCCAGGTCCATCGCGGGCGGGCCAGCGCGCAGGGCGGTGAAGGCGTCGCCCACCCGCTGCAGCACCGACTCGTAGATGCCGCGCTGCACCAGCAGGCGCGAGCCGGCGCTGCAGGTCTGGCCGCTGTTTTGCACGATGGCGTTGACGATGAAGGGCAGCGCGGCGTCCACATCGGCGTCGTCGAACACGATCTGCGGCCCCTTGCCGCCCAGCTCCAGCGTCACCGGGCAATGGCGCTCGGCGGCGACCTGCTGGATCAGCGTGCCCACGCGCGGGCTGCCGGTGAAGCTGATGTGGTCGATGCCGGGATGGCGCGCCAGCGCGTCGCCCACCTCGTGGCCGTAGCCAGTGACGATGTTGATCGCGCCGGCCGGAAAACCCACCTCAGCCGCCAGCGCCGCCACGCGCAGCAGCGACAGGCAGGCGTCTTCCGATGGCTTGACCACACACACATTGCCCGCCGCCAGCGCGCCGCCCACGCTGCGGCCAAAGATCTGCATCGGGTAATTCCAGGGAATCACATGGCCGGTGACGCCATGCGGCTCGCGCCAGGTGAGCACGCTGTAGCCGTCCAGGTAGGGAATGGTGTCGCCGTGCAGCTTGTCGCCGGCGCCAGCGTAGAACTCAAAGTAGCGCACCAGCGCCAGCGCGTCGGCTCTGGCTTGCTTCACTGGCTTGCCGCAATCGCGCTGCTCCAGCGCGGCGAGTTCGTCGGCGTGGTCGGCCACCTTGGCGCTGAGTTTCATCAGCAGGCGGCCGCGCTCGGCGGCGCTCATGCGGGCCCAGGTGGTGTCCAGGCAGTGGCGCGCGGCGGTCACCGCCGCGTCAATGTCGGCCGCGTTGCCGCGCGCCAGGGCCTCAAAGGTCTCGCCGGTGGCCGGGTCGATCACGGGCAGCGTCTGGCCGCTGGCCGAGGGCACGGCGGTGTTGGCAATGAAATGCAGCGCCATGGGCCTTTGCTCCTGTGGTGCGGTTACTGCGGCCCGATGGCCGGGCCAATCACCGGCTGCACCACGGGCGGTTTGTCGAACACCGCGTCGCGCAGGGCCAGCGAGATCGGCGGCACGTAGGTGATCACCATCAGGCAGCCGATGATGACCATCACGAACGGCAGCAGGTGGCCGATGATGCGATCGAGCGAGATCCTCGCCACGGTGCAGGCGGCGAACAGGTTCACGCCGAACGGCGGCGTGATCATGCCCAGCGCCAGGTTGACCACCATGATGATGCCGAA
>JAIFNE010000135.1 GCA_020047875.1 Hydrogenophaga sp. | reverse complement strand
TAGCGGCCACCGCCTTTTGTATGAGCCCGCCGTCACCACCGGAGACTTGCTGCTGCCGGCCTGAGCGTCTGAGTCGCTTGCGTTGATTTGCACCCTGCTCCTGGGATAGCAGGCCAGTCCTGGTGCCGTCCTCTGCTCCCGCCTTGAGGATGAACGGGACGGCTACCGGGAGGGGGTGCCGAAACGTTTGGACGCTTGTCGCTGGCGCTGGGGGATGGCACGCTGGCTTCGTCGAGGGTGCCCCTTGTGATCTGAGAGCGATTCGCAGAGCGCGTTCCGCACAGTCGTGCTGTGAACGGCGTCATGGCGCGCGCTCCACGGGCAAGAAGCCGCTGCGAAGACACGCAGCGGCCTGAACAACGCCCGGGCCGAGGCCGCTTCAGTTGCCCTGCTTCGCCTGCGCCAGCAGCGTGGCGGCATCACTCACTTCGAACTTGCCCGGCCCCTCGATGTTCATCGTCTTGACCACGCCGTCCTCGATCAGCATCGAGTAGCGGTTGCTGCGCAAGCCCAGGCCCTTGCCGGTGAGGTCGAGTGTCAGGCCGGTGGCTTTGGCGAAAGCTGCATCGCCGTCGGCCAGCATGCGCACCGCACTACCCGTTTTCTGGTCACGGGCCCACGCGCCCATGACAAAGGCGTCGTTCACGCTCAGACACCATATTTCGTCCACACCAGCGGCCTTGAAGGCTTCTGCGTGCTCCACAAAGCCAGGGACGTGTTTGGCAGAACAGGTCGGGGTGAACGCGCCAGGCAGTGCAAACAGGGCGATCGTTTTGCCCGCGCTGGCTTTGTGCGTGTCCACGGGGTTGGGGCCAATGCTGCAGCCGTTGCCCTCCACTTCGCTGTACTCCATCAAGGTGGTGGCAGGGATCTTGTCGCCGATCTGGATCATGAATATTCCTCGGGGGTTTGGCCAACAGGCCTGGGGTTGAACGCTGGCATCGCTACCGCCAGAAAAAGAAAAAGCGACCGAGATTGTCGGTCGCTTTTGCGTGGAGCGCGACGCGTCGCGCACATCAAACTCAGACCAGTGCGGCCTTTTGAACCAGGCGCGTTGCCACCCAGTTTTTGGTCTTGGACAGTGGACGGCTCTCGGTGATTTCGATCACGTCGCCCATCTTGTACTCGCCTTTTTCATCATGGGCGTGGTACTTGCTGGACTTGGCAACGATCTTGTCGTAGAGCTCGTGCTTGACGCGACGCTCGACCAACACGGTCACGGTCTTGGTGCGCTTGTCACTGACCACCTTGCCGACCAGGGTGCGCTTGAGGGATATTTTGGCTTCCGTCATGAGGTCGCTCCTTATTTGGCCGCGGACGCAGCGCGCTGCTTCTCGGCCAGGATGGTCTTGGCGCGGGCAATGGCGCGACGGGTGTCACCCAGCGTGGCGTTGTTGTTGAGTTGTTGCGTGGCTTTTTGCATGCGCAGACCGAAGTGGGCCTTTTGCAGCGATTTCACCTCGGCCTCAAGGCCGGCAACGTCTTTCTGGCGCAGTTCAGCAGTTTTCATCTTGTGTTCTCCTGAATCACTGACCCAGCAAACGCGTCACGAACGTGGTGCGCAGCGGAAGTTTGGCGGCGGCCAGGGTGAACGCTTCGCGGGCGAGCTCTTCAGGCACGCCAACGATTTCGTACAACACCTTGCCGGGCTGAATTTCAGCCACGTAGTACTCCACGGAACCCTTGCCGTTGCCCATGCGGACCTCGGCAGGCTTCTGTGAAATGGGCTTGTCGGGGAACACGCGGATCCAGATCCGGCCGCCACGCTTGACGTGACGGGAGATCGCACGGCGTGCGGCCTCGATCTGGCGCGCGGTCAGACGACCGCGATCGGTGGACTTGAGACCGAAGTCGCCAAAGGCCACGGTGGCGCCACTGGTGGCAACCCCCGTGTTGCGGCCTTTTTGCTCCTTGCGGTACTTGCGGCGTGCAGGTTGCAGCATGTTTATTCTCCTTTGCCGTCCGCAGGTGCCCCTGCGGGTGCGTCTTTGCGAACGCGCTTAACGGCGGGTTTGGGTTCGGTGGCACCAGCGGTGGCTTCGGCAGGCTTGTCGCTGCCATCGGCCGGCGCGGCATTGGCACCCGAGCGACGCACCGCGGCGCGAGCAGGCGGGCCTGCAGGACGTTCACGACGCGGGCCACGCGGGCGGCGCTCTTCTTCAGGGCGGGGCGTCTCGGCGGCCACTGGGGCATCGTTGCGGCCCAGCGTGTCACCCTTGTAAACCCACACCTTGACGCCAATCACACCATAGGTGGTCTTGGCTTCGGAGGTGCCGTAGTCGATGTCAGCGCGCAGCGTGTGAAGCGGCACGCGACCTTCGCGGTACCACTCGCAACGGGCGATTTCGATGCCGTTCAAACGGCCCGACGACATGATCTTGATGCCCTGAGCGCCCAGGCGCATCGCGTTCTGCATGGCGCGCTTCATGGCGCGGCGGAACATGATTCGCTTCTCGAGCTGCTGCGTGATGCTGTCAGCGATCAGCTTGGCATCGATCTCGGGCTTGCGCACTTCTTCGATGTTCACCGCAACGGGCACGCCCAGCTTGGTGGCCAATTCTTTTTTCAGGCGCTCGATGTCCTCGCCCTTTTTGCCGATCACCACGCCCGGACGCGCCGAGTAAATGGTGATGCGGGCGTTCTTGGCTGGGCGCTCAATAACGACGCGGGAAACCGCAGCGTTCTTCAGCTTGCCCTTGAGGTACTCGCGCACCTTGATGTCTTCGGCCAGCATGCCCGCGAAGTCGCGGTTGCTGGCATACCAACGGCTGGCCCAGTTGCGCGAAATCGCCAAGCGGAAGCCGGTGGGGTTGATTTTCTGTCCCATAGTCCTCTAGCCTTTGTGTCAGTTGCCAACCGTCACATAGATGTGACAGGTGGGTTTGCTGATGCGGTTGCCGCGGCCTTTGGCGCGGGCCGAGAAGCGCTTGAGCGTGGTGCCTTGCTCGACGTAGATGGTCTTGACCTTCAATTCGTCGATGTCGGCGCCGTCGTTGTGCTCGGCGTTGGCGATGGCGGACTCCAGGCATTTTTTGACGATGCCGGCTGCCTTCTTCTGGGTAAACATCAGGATGTTGAGCGCCTGATCCACCTTTTTGCCACGAATCAGGTCAGCGACGAGGCGGCCTTTGTCCACCGACAGGCGCACGCCACGGACGATGGCACGGGTTTCTGTACTCATGGCTGGATTACCTCTTCGCTTTCTTGTCGGCCGGGTGGCCCTTGAAGGTGCGCGTCAGCGAAAACTCGCCGAGCTTGTGGCCCACCATCTGGTCGGTGATGTAAACCGGCACGTGCTGCTTGCCGTTGTGCACCGCAATCGTCAGACCGATGAAATCGGGCAGGATCATGGAGCGACGCGACCAGGTTTTGACCGGCTTCTTGTCTTTGGTTGCAACAGCCTTTTCGACCTTGGCCATCAGGTGATGGTCAATGAAAGGGCCTTTTTTGAGTGAACGAGTCATGTTGTCAACCCTTTACTTCTTGCGACGCGAGACGATCATCGACTGCGTGCGGCGGTTGTTGCGGGTACGGTAACCCTTGGTCAGGTTGCCCCACGGATCCACTGGCGCGCGGCCTTCACCGGTCTTGCCTTCACCACCACCGTGCGGGTGATCGATGGGGTTCATCGCGGTACCGCGAACGGTCGGACGGATACCCATGTGACGCTTCACACCGGCCTTGCCAAGCTGGCGCAGACTGTGTTCCTGATTGGACACCTCGCCGATGGTGGCGCGGCAGTCCACGTGGATCTTCCGCACCTCACCGGAGCGCATGCGCACCTGGGCATACACGCCTTCGCGAGCCATCAGCACCGCCGATGCACCCGCCGAGCGAGCGATCTGAGCACCTTTGCCGATTTGCAGTTCGATGCAGTGAATCGTCGAACCCACCGGAATGTTGCGGATGGGCAGCGTGTTGCCGACGCGAATCGGTGACTCCGAACCAGACAACAGCGTGGCGCCCACCTCGACATTGCGTGGAGCAATGATGTAACGGCGCTCGCCATCGGCGTAGCACAGAAGCGCAATGTGCGCCGTGCGGTTTGGGTCGTATTCGATACGCTCGACCTTGGCAGGGATGTTGTCTTTGTTGCGACGGAAGTCCACCACACGGTAGTGGTGCTTGTGACCACCGCCCTTGTGGCGCACGGTGATGTGGCCGTTGTTGTTGCGGCCAGCCTTCTGGAACTGAGGCTCCAGCAGTGGCGCGTAGCCTTCACCTTTGTGCAGGTTCTCGCGCGTCACCTTCACCATGCCACGACGGCCTGGTGACGTGGGTTTCATTTTAATGACAGCCATGATTACGCAGCCTCCCCGCCAAAGTTCAGTTCCTGACCCGGCATCAACGTCACGTACGCTTTGCGCACATGGTCGCGGCGACCCATGGTCTTGCCAAATCGCTTGGCCTTGCCCTTTTGGTTGAGCACGGACACGCCCTTGACCTCAACCTTGAACATCAGCTCAACCGCTGCCTTGATCTCTGGCTTGGACGCATCGCGCAGCACCTTGAACAGCACGGCATTGCTTTGCTCACCGACCATCGTGGCCTTCTCAGACACGATCGGCGCCACCAGCACCTGCATCAGTCGGCCTTCGTCGTATTTTGTGACGCTCATGCGAACATCTCCTTCAACTGGTCGACCGCCGCTTTGGTGACGATCACCTTCTTGTAGTGCACCAGCGACAACGGGTCTGCGTAACGCGGCTCAACCACCAACACATTGGTCAGATTGCGCGAAGCCAAGTACAGGTTTTCGTCAACTTCATCGGCAATCACGAGCACCGAACGCAGGTTCATGGCCTTGAATTTGTCGGCCAGCTGCTTGGTCTTGGGGGAATCCACCTTCATCGAATCAACCACAGCAAGGCGGCCTTCGCGCACCAACTGCGAGAAGATGGAGGCCATGCCGGCGCGGTACATCTTCTTGTTGATTTTCTGGGTGAAATTCTCGTCCGGGCTGTTCGGGAAGGCGCGACCGCCTCCACGCCAGATCGGGGAAGAGGTCATACCCGCACGCGCCCGACCCGTACCTTTTTGCTTGAACGGCTTCTTGGTCGAGTGGTTGACCGCATCGCGGCCCTTCTGGGCACGCGTACCCTGGCGCGCATTGGCCTGGTAAGCCACCACGAGCTGGTGGATCAGCGATTCGTTGTAATCGCGACCAAACACGGTTTCTGGCAGATCCACATTGGATGCGGCCTGGCCTTGGTCATTCAGGAGTTCGACTTGCATCAGTTGACTCCCTCGGCGGCCTTGGCCTTGACTGCGGGACGAACGGTCAGAAAACCGCCGTTGGCACCCGGGACCGCGCCGCGGATCATCAGCAACTGACGGCCTTCGTCCACACGGAAGATGTCCAGGTTCTGGATCGTCTTGGTTTGATCGCCCATGTGGCCGGTCATTCTCTTGCCCGGAAACACACGCCCTGGATCCTGGGCCATGGAGATCGAGCCTGGCACGTTGTGCGAACGGCTGTTGCCGTGCGACGCGCGCTGAGACTTGAAGTTGTGACGCTTGATGGTGCCGGCAAAGCCTTTACCAATCGAAGTGCCCTGCACATCCACTTTGCTTCCGGCCGCAAACACAGCGGCGGCGACCACGGCACCGGGCTGGTACTGGGCAGCGACGTCGGGGGCGACGCGGAATTCCTGGATGATTTCGCCCGCCTCGACACCGGCTTTCGCGAGGTGGCCCGCAATGGGCTTGGTGACGCGGGAAGCGCGACGTGCACCAAAGGTGACCTGAAGCGCGTCATAGCCATCGTTGGCTTGAGTTTTGACTTGCGTCACACGGTTGTTCGACACGTCCACCACCGTGACAGGGACTGCATCCCCATCTTCGGTAAACAGGCGCATCATGCCAACCTTGCGACCCAACAACCCGAGGGAGTTGCTAAGACTCATTGTTTTCTCCGTTCCCGACTGCAATTGGCCGGGGCTGATGATGTTTCGCTTTGCATCAGAGAACCGATGCGTGGCGAAGCGTTAAGGGTACGGTCACCGTTTTCACGGGCCGCATCGGCAATGCCGACTTCTCCGAAAATCCCAGAAAAGCCTGCGAGTATAACTTGCGGGCCTTACTTACGCAAGCGAGGTCGTCCGCGCGGAACAACCTCGCGAGCCCTGCCTTATTTACTGCAGCTTGATTTCCACATCGACACCGGCGGGCAGGTCGAGCTTCATCAGGGCATCAACCGTTTTGTCGGTCGGGTCCACGATGTCCATCAGACGCTGGTGCGTGCGAATCTCGAGCTGATCGCGGCTGGTCTTGTTGACGTGCGGCGAGCGCAGGATGTCAAAACGCTTCATGCGAGTCGGCAGGGGCACCGGGCCCTTGACGATGGCGCCGGTGCGCTTGGCGGTGTCCACGATCTCGGCGGCCGAGGTGTCGATCAGCTTGTAGTCAAACGCTTTGAGGCGAATACGAATCTTTTGCTTGGAAGACATGGTTTTCCTTCTTACGCAATGATCTTGGCCACCACACCGGCGCCCACGGTACGGCCGCCCTCGCGGATGGCGAAGCGCAGACCTTCTTCCATGGCGATCGGG
>JAIFNE010000011.1 GCA_020047875.1 Hydrogenophaga sp. | reverse complement strand
CTGTTCAACGGCGAGGGCGGCGAATACCGCGCCACGGTGCTGCGCATGGGCCGCTCGGAAGTCACGGTGCAGATCGACACCCACCACGCCATCGAGCGCGAGCCGCAGCGCGCGGTGCACCTGGCCGTGGGCATGCCGGCCAACGACCGCATGGACTGGCTGGTCGAGAAAGCCACCGAACTCGGCGTGGCCAGCATCCAGCCGCTGCACACCGCCCACAGCGTGCTGCGGCTGACGGGCGAGCGCGCCACCAAGAAGCAGGCGCACTGGCAGTCGGTGGCGGTGGCGGCGTGTGAGCAGTGCGGCGGCAATCGGGTGCCGCGGGTGCACCCGGTGCAGGACATCGCGGCCTGGCTCGCCCGCAGCGCCGCGGGCGAGCCCGCCGATGCGCTGCGCTGCGTGCTGTCGCTGGCCGCGGGCACGCAGGCGCTGCCCGCAGCCGTCGCGCCGGGTGGCGTGTCGCGCGCGGTGCTGCTGCTCAGCGGGCCGGAAGGCGGTCTGTCGGCGGCGGAAGACGCGCAGGCGCGGCAGGCCGGGTTCTTGCCGGTTGGCCTTGGGCCGCGGGTGCTGCGGGCCGAAACCGCCGCGCTGGCCGCGCTGGTGGTCAGCACCAGCCTGGCCGGGGCCTGAGCGGCTGAGTGCAAATCGGAGAGCCTGCGGGGCAGGCTCTTTGGCGACGCCCGCCCGCGCGGTTGCGCTGTATAACTGAACGCTGATATGAACAAAAACCTCTGGTTACTCGCCACCGCACAAGGCCTGTTCCTCACCAACAACGTCGTGTTCATCGCGATCAACGGGTTGGTCGGGCTGAGTCTGGCCCCGCTGGGCTGGATGGCCACGCTGCCAGTGATGGGCTATGTGGTGGGCGGTGCGCTGTCCACGCCGCTGGTGGCGCGCACGCAGAGCGCCTTCGGCCGCAAGGTGTCGTTCCAGATCGGTCTGCTGGTCGCGTTTGGCTCGGCGCTGTTGTGTGCCTATGCGGCGTTCAACCAGAATTTCTGGCTGCTGGTGACGGCCACCGTGATCGCCGGTTACTACAGCGCCAACGGTCAGCTCTACCGCTTTGCCGCGGCCGAGTTGAGCGCGGCGGATTTCCGCGAGAAAGCGGTATCGCTGGTGCTGGCGGGCGGTCTGGCGGGCGCCGTGCTCGGCCCCAACCTGGCCAGCCGCACCCGCACCTGGTTCGACGTGCCCTTCGCTGGCGCCTACCTTGCGCTGGCGGTGGTGGCGCTGCTTGGGGTGGTGGCCATCTCGTTCATGCGTTTCCCGCCGCTGCCGCCGCGCCTCAGCAAGGCCGAGTCGGGCCGCCCGCTGTCGGTCATCATGCGCCAGCCCGTGTTCATCGTGGCCACCGCTGCCGCCGCGCTGAGCTATGGCGTGATGAATCTGCTGATGGCGGCCACGCCGCTGGCCATGCAGGTCTGCGGGTTTCCGTTTGACGACGCGGCGCTCGTGCTCGAATGGCACGTCATCGGCATGTTCGCCCCGGGCTTTTTCACCGGCCACCTGATCAAGCGCTTCGGTGTGCTGAGCATCATGGGCGTGGGCGTGGTGCTCAATCTCGTCTGTATCGCCATTGCGCTTTCCGGGGTGGACCTGCACCAGTTCCTGATCGCGCTGTTCCTGCTGGGTGTGGGCTGGAATTTCCTGTTCACCGGCAGCACCACGCTGTCGCTGCAGTCGTACCGGCCCGAGGAAAAAGACCGCGCGCAGGCGGCCATCAATTTCTGTGTGTTCGCCACCATGGCGGTGACCTCGTTCGCCTCGGGCGCCTTGGTCACCACCCAGGGCTGGCAGTTGCTGAACCTGGGTTCGCTGATCCCGGTGGCCCTCACCGGCGCGGCCATCGTCTGGCTGGCCTGGGCCCGGCGCGCCGCCGGGCGTGCGGCCTGAGAGGCCAGGAGAGCATTGGGCCGTTCGGGCAGCCGGTTCAGGTGGCTGGTTTGGGGGCCTTCAGGTCCAGCCAGTGCCGCAGCCTGGCAAACACGGCAGAGGGATCGTCCTCGTTGAACAGCTCGTGGTACATGCCTTCGAAGCGCTCGCTGCTGACCACCGAACGCGGCGCCGCCTTGGCGAAAGCCGCGCTGCCAGCGGGCCGCACCAGCTTGTCTTCCCCGGCGTAGATCAGCAGCGTGGGCACCGACCAGCCCGGCGCAGCGGCCAAGACCACGGGGCCGTTGTCGTCGATGAAGCGAGCCAGCCGCGCGCTGATGCGGTCGTGCACGCGCCGGTCTTTCTCATAGGCCTGCACCACCGCCGGATCGTGCGAAATCTTGCTCGCGTCCAGGCCGTTGCCCAGCGTCAGGTTGGGCGCAAACCGGTTCAGCAGGTCAATGAATTTCTTCTGCACCATACCAATGTTCGTCTGCAACGCGGGCGAGGAAAGCACCAGCGCGTCCACCGGCGCCATGCGCCGCTGCACAAAGCTGGCCGCCACCAGGCCGCCCATGCTGTGACCGAGCAGGATCAGCGGGCACGACCAGGGCTGGGCGATGTGGCGGCGTGTGTCGTCCAGCACCTCGGCCAGGTCGTCGAGCAGGGCGTCTTCATGCGGGATGACGCCGCGCGCGCCGCCCGACTCGCCATGGCCGCGCTGGTCGTAGGCGCGCACAAAAAACCCCCAATCGTTCAGCCGCTGCGCCAGCGGGTCGTAGCGCCAGGCGTGCTCACCCAGCCCGTGCACGATCAGCACCACACCGCGCGGGCGCCGGCGCATCGGCAGCGGCCAGTCGTACAGCGCCAGGTTGAGCCCGTCGGCCAGCGTGAACGGGGCTTGGGTGGTGTCAGACATGATCCGGCGCCGCTCAGGGCATGCGGGCAATCACCTGCGCCACCGATGCGGTCAGGCGGCGCGCGTAGTCGAGGTGCAGGAATTCGTTGGGTCCGTGGGCATTGCTGCGGGGCCCGAGCACGCCGCACACCATCATCTGGGCGGTGGGAAATCCCTGGCTCAGCAGGTTCATCAAGGGAATCGTGCCGCCCTGGCCAATGGTGCCGCAGCCAGCGCCGAAGTGCGCCTGTGAGGCATCTTGCAGCGCCTGCTCGAACCACGGCGTGGTGCTCGGCGCGTTCCAGCCGCTGGCCGCGCCCTCGCCCTGAAACGTCACCCGGGCCTGGTACGGCGCGTTGTCTTCCAGCAAGGCCTTGAGTTCCTGCACGGCGGCGGCCGCGTCCACCAGCGGCGGCAGGCGCAGGCTGAGCTTGAACGCGGTGTAAGGCCGCAGCACATTGCCGGCGTTGCGCAGCTCGGGGAAGCCTTCGGCCCCGGTCACGCTGAGCGTGGGGCGCCAGGTGCGGTTGAGCAGGGCTTCCACCGGGTCGGTGGTGGTGGGCAGCGCAAAGGTGGTGGAGCCGCCGCAGTCGTGGCTGGCCCAGGGGAAACGCTTGTGGATTTCGTCACCCAGAATGTCGGCGGTGGCGCGGGCCTGCGCCACCCGCTCGGGCGGCACCTGGCAGTGAAAGCTGGCGGGCAGCAGGCGGCCGGTGGCGCTGTCTTCCAGCCGGTCCAGCACATGCCGCAAGATGCGAAAGCTCGACGGCACCAGGCCCGAGGCGTCGCCCGAATGGATACCCTCGGTGAGCACTTCCACCTTGAGCACGCCGCTGGCCATGCCGCGCAGGCTGGTGGTGAGCCAGAGCTGGTCGTAGTTGCCGGCGCCGCTGTCGAGGCAGATCACCAGGCCCACATCGCCCAGACGCGGACGCAACGCATCCACATACGGCAGCAGGTCAGCCGAGCCGCTTTCCTCGCAGGTCTCGATCAGCCCAACGATGCGCGGGTGGGCCGCACCTTGCGCCTGAATGGCCTGCAGGGCGGCGATGCTGGCATAGACCGCGTAACCGTCGTCGGCGCCGCCGCGGCCATACAGCTTGCCGTCATCGATTTTGGGCGTCCAGGGGCCGAGGTCGCTGCGCCAGCCGGTGAACTCGGGCTGCTTGTCGAGGTGGCCGTACATCAGCACGGTCTGGCCGGAAGCGGGCGCCGGCGTACCGTCCTGGCCGGCACTGGCCGGCAACTCGAAAAACAGCACCGGGGTGCGCGGTTTGCCGGCGGCGTCCTGCAGCCGGATCACTTCCCAGGTGAGCCCGGGCACCCGCTGGGCGCCCACCCAGTCGGCGGCGCTTTGCAACACCCGATCCAGTAGGCCGTGGGCCGCCCAGTCGGGGTCGAAGGCGGGCGACTTGGCCGGTACCTCGATGTAGCGCTGAAGCGCGGGGACGATGCGCGCGCTCCAGGCGTCATCTACATGCATTTGCAGGGCGCTGGGGTCGAGCGGCAGGGCGGCTGGGGGCAGGCGGGCGTTCATGGTGCGGGGTGCAAAGGTTGGGGACTATCTCCAGATCAGTATAGAGACGCCGCGAGCCTCACACGCACCCGGCGGGCCGCGCGCTGCAAATGTTTGTGCATCCGTCCACGCCCGTGGCACTGCGTGCCCCGCGCTGCTGGCGAGAACCGCCCCAAGTCTCAAGTCCGTACCGCCAACAGAAAAGCGGGGCACACCTGCCCCGCTTTTCTGTTCATGCCGCGTGATGCGACCCGGAAAACCAGGCCGCTGTACGCCGCGCGGCTCAAACCCCTTTGGCTTCCCGACGCAGATCGACCGCGTTGGTTTCTGCCACCGAGCGGTCGCTGGCACGCAGGCGGAACAGGTTGAGCGCCTGTTTCACGCTGGTGACCTGCCCGGTGAGCGAGTGCGCGGTGGCAGCCAGTTCTTCCACCATGGCCGCGTTCTGCTGGGTGATGCCGTCCATGTCGGCCACCGCACTGTTCACCTGGGACAGCCCGGTTTGCTGCTCTGTCGTGGCGCTGCTCACCTCGCTCAGCAACGCGCTGACCTGGCTCACAGAGTCCAGCACCTCCTGCATGCGCTCCTGCGCCCGCTCGGTTTGCGCACCGCCACTGGCCACGCGATCGGCCGACTCGACGATCAGCTGCCGAATTTCCTTGGCCGCACCGGTGGTGCGTTGCGCCAGCGCCCGCACCTCGGACGCCACCACCGCAAAGCCCCTGCCCTGCTCGCCGGCCCGGGCCGCTTCCACCGCCGCGTTGAGCGCGAGGATGTTGGTCTGGAAGGCCACGCCTTCAATCACGTGAATGATCTCGCCAATGCGCTTGGACGACTCGGCAATGTCGCCCATCGCCTGCACCACGCCCTGCACCGCTTCGTGGCTGTGCCGGGCCACGCCGGAGGCCTGGTCGGCCAGGCGAACACCTTGCTGGGCCGAGTCGGCGGTCTGCTTCACGGTGCCATTGATCTGCTCCATCGACGCCGCCGTTTCCTCCAGGTTGCTGGCCTGCGCCTCGGTGCGGTTGGACAGATCCTGGTTGCCGTTGGCGATTTCGACCACAGCCACGCGCAGCTGCTCGGTCTCGGCGCTGATATCGCCGATCACGGTGCGCAGGTTGACCGACAGCTGCCGCAAAGCCCGCTGCAGTTCACCCGCCACGCCCGAGGCGCCGGTGCGCACCTCGGTGGTGAGATCACCCGCAGCGATCGTCAGCGCGTCTTCGAGCACGGGCTTCATCAACCTGTCTGCATGGCGGCGAATGAGCCACTGCCCGCCCAGCCCCAGCACCAACGCCACGGTCAGAAAGACCGCCTCGGGCACCACGGTCGCCAGTTCGGCCGTGAGGCCGATCACCACAGCCAAGGCCACACCACCCCAGCCCGTATTGGCCCAGAGGTTCTTCAGACCGCCAAAGACCTTGCCGGAGAGGCTGCGGTTCACGAGCTGCCCGCGGTGCAACCCAATCGTGGCCCGGCCAGTTTCAGCCTGCTCGCGCATGCGGGCATACACCGGCTCGATCTCGGCCACCTGCTGGCGGTCGGGTGCCACGCGAACCGACAGATAACCCACCGCCTGGCCCTCGCGCTTGATGGCCGTCGCGTTGGCCATCACCCAGTAGTGGTCTCCATCCTTGCGCCGGTTCTTCACCAGCCCCGACCAAGGGTTACCCGATGCCATGGTTTCCCACATGTCGCGAAACGCCTCGGAGGGCATGTCGGGATGGCGCACCAGGTTGTGCGGCTGTCCCATGAGCTCCTCGCGGGTGAATCCGCTCACCGCCACAAACGATGGGTTGCAATAAACGATGCGCCCCTTGAGGTCGGTCACCGAGACCAGGGTCTGCTCGGGCGGAAAGGGGAACTCGCGTTGGGAAACCGGTTGGTTGTTGCGCATGGGAAACCTCTACAGTGGGTTGTCAATTGATGGAAGGTGGATAGGCAAGCACGCGCTTAAAAGCTTTCCCAGTCGCCGTCGTCACCGCGGGTGGCGGTGGTGGCAGGACGGGCTGCGGGTGCGCGCAGCGGTTCAGCGGCCTGTTTGGCCGCCGCCGGACGTGGCAGGCCGGGCGGCTTGCGGTTCGCGGTCACGCCCGTTGTGCGGGCTGGCGTTTTGGTCTGGGTGATGGCTTTGGACGCTGGCGCACGGTGCGCGGCCACGCTCGGCGCGGGCGCAGTTGCCGCCACCGACATCGCGCCATCGAGGCGAAACACCGCCACCACCTCAGCCAGGCGGCGCGCCTGGTCTTTGAGGCTCTCGGCGGCCGCGGTGCTCTCTTCGACCAGCGCGGCGTTTTGCTGCGTCATCTGGTCCAGCTGG
>JAIFNE010000059.1 GCA_020047875.1 Hydrogenophaga sp. | reverse complement strand
CACAGGGTGTTGATGCGGCGCGGAATGCCGCCCGCATGCTGGTGGATGGCATGAAACACGCCGGGCCCGAACACCGGTTTGTCGGTGGCGCCGGCGCACTTGAGGCGGTGCTGGATGTAGGCGCGGGTGTCGTCTTCATCGAGCGCGCCGAGGTGGCAGCGGGCGGTGATGCGCTGGCGCAGCTGCAACATGCCGGGGCCTTGCAGCATGTCGCGGAATTCGGGCTGGCCGATCAGGAAGGTTTGCAGCAGGGCCTGGTCGCCAAACTGGAAATTGGAGAGCATGCGCAGCTCTTCGACCGCGTATTGCTGGAGGTTCTGGGCCTCGTCAACGATGAGCAGGCAGCGCTTGCCCTGGGTGGTCTGGGTGATGAAGAAGGCTTCGAGGGCCATCAGCATGTCTGCCTTGCCGGCGCCGGGGCGCAGGGGCACGCCGAAGGCGGCGCAGACGAGCTTGAGCGCGTCGTCGGCGCCGAGCTGGGTGCTGACCAGGTGCGCGGCCAGCACCGAGCCGTTTTCCAGGCTGTCGAGCAGGTCACGCACGATGGTGGTTTTGCCGGCGCCCACTTCGCCGGTGATGACGATGAAACCTTCCCCGCGCATGACGCCGTAGACCAGGTACGAGCGGGCGCGGCGGTGGGGCTTGCTGCTGTAATAAAACTTGGGGTCGGGGTTGAGCTGGAAGGGCTTGCTGCTCAGCCCGTAGAAGGCTTCGTACATGGTCAGAACCTGTGGGTTAGCAGACCGGAGACGGCGGTTTCACCGAAGGCGCTGAGGGCGCTGTTGTCGTAATTGGTGCGGCGCAGCTGCAGGCTGGCGCTGGTGCGGGGCGCCAGGCGGGTGGTGTAGCCCAGCGAATAGGCGGTGCTGCGGTTGCTCTGGACCACACCGATGCCGCTGCCTTCGCTGGTCTGGCGGGTCACCGCGGCGCTCAGGCTGCTGATGGGTGTGAGCCGGTGGCCGAGGTTGAGGCTCCAGCCCTGCTGGTCGATGCGGCTGCTGTTGTCGAAGTTGTCGCCCAGGCCGACCACCGACTGCAGGCGGTTGGAGCGGCTGCGCGTGAGCGCGAAGGTGATCACCGTGCGCTGGCCCACCAGGGCCACCGACAGCGCCTGCGCGCGGTCCACCGTGGCGGAGGAAGACAGGAAGGATTGCGAAACTTGCGCGTCGGGCGGCAGGCCGAGGCTGAGCAATTCGGCGTTGATGCGCCTGGCGCGCTCCACCGGGTCGGGCACGGTGGGGGCATAGAGGTTGTCGAGCAGCGTGTAGATGGAGCCGAGCGAGGCCTGGGCGGACTGCAGCGGCGAGTCGACCACGCCGCGGGTGTCGGTGAGGCGCCAGACGGTGCGGCCGGTGCGGTGCTCCAGCGCGATGTTGTGGGCGTTGCCGAAATAGCGGTCGTCCAGACCCACGAACACGCGGGTGCGCTGGGAGGGGCGCCATTCCACATCGAAGCCGGTGGTGTTGTACGACTCGCGCGTGGGGGTGAGGACATCGTTGGATTCGACGCCGAGGTACACCGTGGTGCGAAGCTGCGGCGTGAGCACGGCGATGAGGCCGGCGCGCAGGTTGTCGGTGCGGGTGGGGCGGCCGACCGAGTAGTCGACCTCTTGCGAGCTGGCGTTCAGGCTCCAGCCCAGCGTCTGGCCCTGCATGCGGCTGCCCAGCGCGAGCGAGAGGGCCTGCACCGTGAGGTCGGCGCGGGCGTTGGTGTCGGTGCGGCGCGTTTCCAGGTTGTAGCGGAGTTCGTAGTTGGCCAGGCCCGCGAGATCGCCCCGGAGGTAGGGCGATACGCGCAAGCTGGCGGTTTGGGCGCGGTTGGCGTCACCCAGGGCGCCGGCGGTGGGGCTGAACGCAGAAATGACCTGATCGTCGATGACGCCGGAGACGTCCACAAACGCGCGGTTGTCCCAGGCTTCGAACTTGCCGCTGGCGTTGAGGGCGTGGCGCAGGTTGTCGCCCGAGGTGCCCTGGGCGTAGTACAGGCCGCGCAGCGAGTAATCGAGGAAGCCCTGGGCGCGCGGGCTGTTGGCCACCAGACGCAGGCCGGGGCTGACCTCAATCTGCTGCTCGCTCTGCGGGTTGGTGGCCGAGAGGTTGCCGTTGCTGGAAAGCGTGGCGCCCACCGACACGCGCGGCTCCAGCCACAGCGAGGGCTTGGGGCCGGGAGCGGCGAGTTCCTGCGCGTGGGCCGCGCCCGACAGCCACAACGCCAGCAGCGCAGCCGCCGCCACCGCCGTGCGCTGCAAGGGAAACCCGCTACCACGGGGGGCACTGGACGCCATGGACGACACCTCCGGGATCATGTTGTTCACAGGCTCGCGGTTTCCGGCGCGGTGGCCGCCGGGCCTTGCCCGTAGCCGTAACCGTAGCCATAAGCATCCTGGTCGCCACCGCGCACCTGGTTGAGCAGCATCAGTTTGACGGGACAGGCTTCGATGGTGGTGAGCGCGTGTTTGACCTGGGTTTGCAGCGTGCGCTCGGCCTGCACCACCACCACGATCTGCCCCATGTGGGTGGCGAGCACGCGGGCCTCGGTGGTGAGCAGCAGGGGCGGCGAATCAAAAATGATGATGCGGTCGGGGTAGCGGCGGCCCATTTCCTGGATGAGAGCGGTCATGGCGTCGCTGGCCAAGAGCTCGGTGGCGCGCGGGTGGGGCGTGCCGCTGGGCAGCACGGTGAGCTTGTCGACGTTGGTGCGGAGCATGGCGTCGGCCATTTCGATGCGGTCGTCCACCAGCAGATCGAGCAGGCCCGGGCCAGGCGGCAAGCCAAACACCTTGCTGATGGAGGGGCGGGCCACGTCGGCGTCGACCAGCAACACGCGGTGGTCTTGCTCCATAGCGATGCTCATGGCGAGGTTGATCGCGTTAAAGGTTTTGCCCTCGCCGGCCATGGCGCTGGTGACCATGATGAGATTGCCAGACTGCACCACCGAGGCTCCGCGGCCAGCGGCATTCACCAGCAGGGGACGCTTGATGACGCGGAACTGGCTGGCGATGGTGGAGCGAGGCAGGTCAGGCGTGACGAAACCGGCCGCGCCGAGGGCAGCCAGATCGAGCTGCACCACCCGGGCGGTGGGGCGCTGGGGCTCGGCCGGCGCCGCCACGGGCGCGGGGGCCACCGAGCCCGACCACGCGGCGGGCGAAGCCACTGCGGCAGCGGGTGCCGCAGGCTGCGCGGCCGGCGCCTGGGGCTGCGCTGCAAGCGCCTGCGGCGCGGGGGCAGGCGGCTGGGCATCGAGGCCGGCGCGCCGCAGTTGCTCCAGGCGCTCGGCGGCTTTTTCTATCAGGCTGCTCATGCTTGCTCCCTACCTTCCCAGGCCGGCGCGGTAGTACATCAGCGCCATGCCAACGCCAAACACCACCAGCAAGGCCAACAAAGACGCCAGGAACCGCTTGAAGCTGCGGCGCTCGCGCCGTTGCATGGCGTCGTTGCGCACCGCGCTGACCACGCCGAGCACAGGCAGCTCAGCGGCGGTGCGCAGCGTGGCGGCATCGAAAAACACCGGGCGCACCTGGGTCATGACAAAAGCAATGCCTAGCCCGCCGGCCAGCGCGGCCAGCAGGGAAAGGGGCATGAGCAGCAGGCGGTTGGGCGCCACCGGCTTGGGATCGGCGCGCGGTGGATCGATGACGCGGAAGTCGGCCAGGCTGGCGGAGCTTCCGAGCTGGCCACTCATGGTGATGGACTCGCGGCGCTGCACCAGATCGTCGTAGTTCTTGCGGTGAATTTCGTAGTCGCGGTTCAGCTGCGATTGCTCCGCTTCGATCTGGGGGGCGAGTTTGAGCTGCTCTTGCGCGCGCGCCATGCGGGATTCGAACTCGGCCACCCGGGCGCGCAGACCAGCCGCCTGCACCTCGGCCGCGGCGGCCACCCGGGAGATCTCCACCAGCGCGGGGTTGGTGGTCATGAGCGACTGGTTGGGGTTGGCCTGGGCCTGGCGCTGCAGCTCGGCGATTTCCTTGCGCTTTTGATCGTCCAGCTCCTTGAGCAGGCGGCGGGCGTTGATCACATCAGGATGCTGCTCGGTGTAGCGCTGCAACAGGCCATCGAGGTTGCGCTTGACGGCGTCGATCCGCGAGTCGAGCTCGGGCACCGCGATGGTGGTCGTGCCCGAGCTGGCGGGGTTGCGCAAATCGGCCCTCGCCTGCTCGAGCTGGCGGCGGGCGGTGGCGCTGGCGCTTTCGGCCTCGCTCAGCTGCAGCCGCGCTTGGCTCAGGGCGTTGCTGAGCTCGGCCATGCGGCCAGCCATGTCCAGACCGCCCTGCCCTTGCAGCTCGATGTTGCGCAGGCGGAAGTTCTTGAGGCGGGACTCGGCCTCGGTCAGTTTGGTTTCGTAGTTCTTGATCTGCTCTTCAATGAAACGCCGCGCGCTCTCGGAATCCGACTTGGTGTCGCCCAGGCTGGACTCGACAAAAATCGTGAGCAGGGCCTGCACCACGCGCAAGGCTTTTTCAGGGCTGTCGCCGCGGTAGGACAGCGTGTAGAGGTTGTCGCGGCCGGTGGAGCGGATGGAGATGGACTCGATGGTGGCTTCGATCAGTGCGGCGCGCTCAGCGTCGGTCTTGACGGCGAGGTCGAGATCGGCCATGCGGATCAGCCGTTCCACATTGGGGCGGCTGACCAGGGTGCGGCTGAGCATGGTGATCTGCTGCTCAACGTTCGGCTGCACCGCGAGCCCGGCCATGAGGGGCCGCAGGATGGTCTGCGTATCCACAAACACCCGCGCGGACGCCTCGAAGCGGTTGGGCAGCATCATCACGGCAACGGCAACCGCTGCGGCGACGATCCAGGCCACCAGCACGCCCAGGCGGCGGTACTGCCACATTCCGCGCAGGATGGTGGTGACTTGGTTGAGGAGTTCTTGCATGGAAGCAACCGAAGGAGAAAGCCGATCGGAGAAAACACAGGCCAGCGCCCTGGGGCGCTGGCCGCTGCATCAGGCGCAGCGGATCAGAACCAGCCCTGCGGGATGATCAATACGTCGCCGGGCAGCATTTCCACGTTGGCCGTGATGTCGCCGCGCTTGACGAGATCCTGCAGGCGCACGCTGTATCGCTTGTTGCCTTCGCTGGCGCGCACCAGGGTGGCTTTGTTGCCGTCGGCGAAGTCGGTGAGGCCGCCCACGGCGATCATCACGTCCATCACCGTCATTTTTTGCTTGTAGGGCAGGAACTGCGGGCGGGCGGCCTCGCCGAGCACACGGATCTGCTCGCTGTAGGGGCCCACAAAACTGGTGACGACCACGGTAACGACCGGATCGCGCACGAACTTGCCGAGGGCCTTTTCCACGTCGCGTGCGATCTGGGTTGGGGTTTTGCCTTGAGCCACCAGTTCGTCAACCAGCGGGGTGGCCACCTTGCCATCGGGGCGCACCGGCACCGAGGCGGAGAGCTCGGGGTTGCGCCAGACGGTGATATTGAGCATATCGCCCGGGCCCACGATGTAGCTGTAATCGGCCGAAGACGCCGTGGCCGGCGCCGGGGGAAGGGATGCGCCGGTGCTGGCGCAGCCAGACAGGCCCAGCGCCAGGGTGCCGATCGCTGCACCCATGAGCGCCACCCGCTTGAGAACGGTGATGTGATCTTGCATGGCGGTGTTCTTTCGTGAGTTCAAAAGTGTTAATGGGGTTAACGGCGATGAATATAACGCAGCGAACTCACCGGACTGTCATCAGGCGAGGCATCTGACACCGAAACCAAGACGGGGCGAGCATTCAGACACGGAAACCGTTTGCGCAACCCCGCTGCGAGCGGCCTGGCGCAGGCGCCGGGAGGCAAACCGGCGCCAGGGCGCGCCGCTAAAATCTTGGGGTTTGTTAACCCTCCTTCCAAAATTCAGCATGTCCTTATTTTCTGCCGTCGAAATGGCGCCCCGCGATCCGATCCTGGGTCTGAATGATCAGTTCAACGCCGATCCCAATCCGCACAAGGTCAACCTGGGCGTGGGTGTGTATTTCGACGACAACGGCAAGCTGCCGCTGCTGGCCTGTGTTCAGGCGGCCGAGAAGACCATGATGGACAAGCCCACCGCGCGCGGCTACCTGCCGATTGACGGCATTGCCGCCTACGACGCGGCGGTAAAAAGCCTGGTGTTTGGCGCCGACAGCGAGCCGGTGACATCGGGCCGGGTGGCCACGGTGCAGGGCATTGGCGGCACCGGCGGGCTGAAGATCGGTGCCGATTTCCTCAAGCGCGTCAGCCCGGCGGCCCAGGTGCTGATTTCCGACCCGAGCTGGGAAAACCACCGCGCCCTGTTCACCAACGCGGGCTTCACAGTGGGCAGCTACGCCTACTACGACGCGGCCAAACGCGGCGTGAACTTCGAGGGCATGCTGGCCGATCTGTCGGCGGCGGCGCAGGGCACCATCGTGGTTTTGCACGCCTGCTGCCACAACCCGACCGGCTACGACATCACGCCCGCGCAGTGGGACCAGGTGATCGAGGTGGTGAAATCAAAAGGACTCACCCCATTCCTTGACATGGCCTACCAGGGCTTTGGCCACGGCATCGCGGAAGACGGCGCGGTGATCGCGAAATTTGTCGCCGCGGGTCTGAGCTTTTTCGTGTCTACCTCTTTTTCCAAGAGCTTCAGCCTGTATGGCGAGCGGGTGGGCGCGCTCTCTGTGC
>JAIFNE010000062.1 GCA_020047875.1 Hydrogenophaga sp. | reverse complement strand
CTGCCCGAACCCAGCAGCTGAACGCGCGGGGTGAGCTTGGGGCCCTCTTTGCAGAGGTACATGCCTTTGATGATCTGCTCTTCGGTGCCCGGGGTCAGGCCGGGCATGGCGTAGTTTTCGTTCAGCAGGGTCAGGTAGTAAAAAACGTTGTCCTGCTTTTCCACCATGCGCTTCAAGCCGTGGTGCAGGATCACGCCAACCTCGTGCGCAAACGTCGGGTCGTAACTGATGCAGTTGGGAATGGTGCCGGCCAGAATGTGGCTGTGGCCGTCTTCGTGCTGCAGGCCTTCGCCGTTGAGCGTGGTGCGCCCCGAGGTGCCGCCGAGCAGGAAGCCGCGCGCCTGCATGTCGCCGGCCGCCCAGGCCAGATCGCCAATGCGTTGGAAGCCGAACATGGAGTAGTACACGTAGAACGGGATCATGATCCGGTTGCTCGTGCTGTAGGAAGTCGCGGCTGCGATCCAGCTGCTCATGCCGCCGGCCTCGTTGATGCCTTCCTGCAGGATCTGGCCGGCCTTGTCTTCCTTGTAGTACATCACCTGGTCTTTGTCGACCGGGGTGTACTGCTGCCCTGCGGGGTTGTAGATGCCGATCTGGCGGAACAGGCCTTCCATGCCGAAGGTGCGGGCCTCGTCGACCAGAATCGGCACCACGCGGGGGCCAACCTCTTTGTCACGCAGCAGCTGCGTGAGGAAACGCACATAGGCCTGGGTGGTGCTGATTTCACGGCCTTCGACGGTGGCTTCCATCACCGCCTTGAAGGCGTCCAGGGGCGGTATGGTGAAGCTCTCGTCGGCCTTCACGCGGCGGTGCGGCAGGTAGCCGCCAAGCGCCTTGCGACGCTCGTGCAGGTACTTCATCTCGGGGGTGTCGTCGGCCGGCTTGTAAAACGGCAGCTTGGACAGCTCGCTGTCGGGGATCGGAATGTTGAACCGGTCGCGGAACGCCTTGATGTCTTCGTCGCCCAGCTTCTTGGTCTGGTGCACCGTGTTCTTGCCCTCACCCACCTTGCCCATGCCAAAACCCTTCACGGTCTTGATCAACAGCACGGTGGGCTGGCCCTGGGTCTTCACGGCGGCATCGAAGGCGGCATAGACCTTCTTCGAATCGTGGCCACCGCGGCGCAGGTTGCCGATTTCCTCGTCGCTCATGTGCGCCACCATCTCCAGCGTGCGCGGGTCACGGCCGAAGAAATGCTTGCGCACGTAGGCGCCATCATTGGCTTTGAACGCCTGGTAGTCGCCGTCGTTGCACTCCATCATGATCTTGCGCAGCGCGCCGTCTTTGTCGGCCGCGAGCAGTGGGTCCCACTGGCTGCCCCAGATCAGCTTGATCACGTTCCAGCCGGAGCCGCGGAACTCGCCCTCGAGCTCTTGAATGATCTTGCCGTTGCCACGCACCGGGCCATCGAGGCGCTGCAGATTGCAGTTGATAACAAAGATCAGGTTGTCGAGCTTTTCACGCGACGCTAGGCTGATCGCGCCCAGCGACTCCACCTCATCCATCTCGCCGTCGCCGCAGAACACCCACACCTTGCGGTTTTCGGTGTTGGCGATGCCGCGCGCGTGCAGATACTTCAGGAAGCGCGCCTGGTAGATCGCCATCAGAGGGCCGAGACCCATCGACACGGTGGGGAACTGCCAGAAGTTGGGCATCAGCTTGGGATGCGGATAGCTGGAGAGGCCTTTGCCGTCGACCTCCTGGCGGAAGTTCAGCAGCTGCTCTTCGGTCAGCCGACCTTCCATGTAGGCGCGTGCATACACGCCGGGCGACACATGGCCCTGAATGAAAAGGCAGTCGCCGCCGTGCTCCTTGCCCGGCTCTGCGCTCTCGGCGTGCCAGAAATGGTTGAAGCCGGCGCCAAACAGGCTGGCCAGCGAGGCAAACGAGCCGATGTGACCGCCCAGATCGCCGCCATCGGCCGGATTGAGCTTGTTGGCCTTGACCACCATGGCCATGGCGTTCCAGCGCATGTAGGCGCGCAGGCGCTGCTCGATTTCCAGGTTGCCGGGCGAGCGGGCCTCTTGCCCGGGCTCGATCGTGTTCACGTAGCCGGTGTTCGCGGAAAACGGCAGGTCAATGCTGTTCTGTCGCGCCTCTTCCAGCAACTGTTCCAGCAAAAAGTGCGCCCGTTCGGGGCCTTCGCGCTGAATCACGGCGACCAGCGCCTCCATCCATTCGCGGGTTTCCTGGGCGTCCAGGTCACCTGCACCACGGCCATTGAGAGCGTCTGACGCTGACATGTTTGTCTCCGGTTGGTTTTGATATGAGCGTAAAGCGCCTTGAGCGCCCGCGCAGAATTCTCCCACAGCCTTTTTCTAATTTCAACATATGCCCTTTATTTTCACCTAGTGAAATTTATAAACAGGCACTGAACATCCCTCACGTAGACTCGATCGCCTATGAGCAGCTCTCCGGATCGTTCTGTCGCGCCAGCCTCCACGGCAATCTCCAGCACCTGGTGGAAACGCTGGTGGCGCCGTCTGTCGCCCTCTCGCCAAGACCGGGTGGCCACGCTCGCACCATTGCTAGCAGTGCTGCTGTTCCTCGGCGCCATTGTGGTGTCCATCACCTACCTGCGCTATGAAGAACTGGAACGCGAACAGGAAACCCTGACCCGGGACGTCGAATACGCGCAGCAGCGCCTGCGCCTGCGGCTGCTGGAACGCCAGGAGCAGCTGATGCGGCTGGCGCGCGACATCGACAACCGGGAGATTGCCGCAGCCGAGTTTGAGTTCCAGGTCGAGTCGCTGGTGAGTCAGTTTCCAGAGCTGCTGGCCATCACCTGGGTCGATGCACGGCGCGCAGTGGTTGCCACCTACGCCTCGCCCAGCACCCCGCCAGGCCTGGTGCGCCAGCCCGGCACCGTGCTGACCCACGAAGACACCGACGGATCGTTCGACCTCGCGCGCGACCTGCGCCAACCGGTCTATTCGCGCCCGCTGGGCGAAAACCCGCGCAATGCGACGCTGCAGCTGCAGGTGCCCCTGAGCGAACAGGGGCGCTTTTCCGGCACCGTGATGGGTGAATACGCGGTCGATGGATTGATGCGCTTTGGCATGCCGCCCGAAATCATGTCGCGCTACGCGGTGGCGCTGGTGGACGACCGAGATCGGGTGCTGGCGGGCAACCTGCAAGACGACAGCGAGAGCGCGCGCCTGCTGCCCTGGTCCAACCAGCCACTGGAACATGCGGTGCCGATCTCGCCGGTGGGCAACGGGCTGATCATCAAGGCGCAGGGTTACCGCACATCCAAGGACATCGTGGGCAGCGGCTTTTTCTGGGTCATTGGCGCGCTGAGTGCTCTCACCGTTTGGATGCTGCTGGGCACCTGGCGCCACATCAGGCGGCGGGTGCAGGCGCAACAGGCCCTGCTGTCGGAAACCAACTTCCGCCGCGCCATGGAAAACTCCATGCTCACCGGCATGCGGGCCCTCGATCTGCAAGGCCGAATTACCTATGTAAACCCCGCGTTCTGCTCCATGACCGGGTGGACCGACAACGAGCTGGTCGGCCGCACCGCCCCCTTCCCGTACTGGCCAGAGGCGGACCACGACATCCTCGCCGCCCGACTGGAAGATGAGCTGCGCGGCCGATCGATCCCTGGCGGTTTCGAGGTGCGGGTGCAGCGCCGCGACGGCAGCGTTTTCGATGCCCGCATGTATGTGTCGCCGCTGATCGACCCCAAGGGTCACCAGAGTGGCTGGATGACCTCGATGACCGACATCACCGAGCCCAAGCGCATCCGCGAAGAACTGTCCGCCTCTTACGAGCGCTTCACCACCGTGCTGGAGAGCCTGGACTCGGCGGTCTCGGTGGCGCCACTCGGTAGCGACGAACTGCTTTTCGCCAACAAGATGTACCGCCTGTGGTTTGGCACCCGCGGCCTGGGCCACCGTCGGCTGGTTGAGCTCTCAGGTCGCCAGCCAAGCCCCAGCCCCGACGAGGGCGACGCTGTCGACGACTTTGCCGGCATGCCCACCGACAGCCTCACCGATGCTGGTTCGGAAAATGCCGAGGTCTTCGTCGAGGAGCTCGATCTCTGGCTGGAGGTTCGCACACGCTACCTCACCTGGGTTGACGGCCGCCTGGCGCAGATGGTGATTGCCAGCGACATCACCACGCGGCGCAACGCCGAAACCCTGGCGGCCCGGCAGGCCGAGCGCGCCCAGACCGCCAGCCGCCTGATCACCATGGGCGAGATGGCGTCGAGCGTGGCACACGAACTGAACCAGCCGCTCACGGCCATCAGCAACTACTGCAACGGCATGATTTCTCGGGTGCAGGAGCAACGCATCACACAGGAGGAGCTGCTCGGCGCGCTGGACAAAACCGCCCGGCAGGCGCAGCGCGCGGGCCAGATCATTCACCGCATCCGCGCCTTCGTGAAACGCAGCGAGCCCAACCCGACGCTGTCGGAGGTGGCGCCGATGGTCAGCAACGCGATCGAGCTCGCCGACATCGAATTGCGGCGCCAGCAAATACGCATGAGTTCCTATGTGGCGCTGCGCCTGCCACAGCTGATGGTGGACCCGATCCTGATTGAGCAGGTGCTGATCAACCTGTTGCGCAACGCTGGGGACTCGATCACCCAGGCCGCGCGGCCGATGGGCGAACGCTCCATCGAGCTGCGGGTGGCGCCTGCGTTGATGGAAAACAACCAGGTCATCGAGTTTTCGGTGTGTGACACCGGGCAAGGCGTTCCCGACGAACTGGTCGAACGCATCTACGAGGCGTTCTACACCACCAAGCGCGAGGGCATGGGTATCGGACTCAAGCTGTGTCGCACCATCGTGGAGTCGCACCAAGGCAGGATGCAGGTACGCAACCTCTACAATGGGTCTGAGGTAATCGGTTGCTGCTTCAGCTTCTGGATTCCCGTGATCTCAAAGCTGGGCGCCGAGCCACAGCCGCCGCAACAGGCCTCGGCATCGTTGCCGGAACCCTAAGGAACGAGATGAGTTTGATTCCCAAAAGAGGCACGGTCTACGTTGTTGACGACGACGAGGCGGTGCGCGACTCCTTGCAGTGGCTGCTGGAAGGCAAAGACTTCCGGGTGCGGTGCTTCGAATCTGCCGAGGCTTTCCTCAGCCGCTACGACGCGCGCGAGGTGGCTTGCCTGATTGCCGACATACGCATGGGCGGCATGACCGGCATGGAACTCCAGGAGCGCCTGATCGAACGCCAGTCGCCCTTGCCCATCGTGTTCATCACCGGCCATGGCGATGTGCCGATGGCGGTTGAGTCGATGAAAAAGGGCGCGCTCGATTTCATCCAGAAGCCGTTCAAGGAAGACCAGCTGGTCAGCCTCGTCGAGCGCATGCTCGACACGGCCAAGGACGCCTTCGCCCAGCACCAGCAGGCCGCCAGCCGCGATGCGCTGATGTCCAAACTCACCACCCGCGAGGCCCAGGTGCTGGAGCGCATCGTCGCTGGACGGCTCAACAAGCAGATTGCCGACGACCTCGGCATCAGCATCAAAACGGTGGAAGCGCACCGGGCCAACATCATGGAAAAACTTGGCGCCAATACCGTGGCCGACCTGCTCAAGATCGCGCTCGGACCCACCGCCGCCAAGGCCTGACCCGCAGCAACCTCACACCGACGCCCGCCGACCTGTTCCGGCGGGCGTTTCTGTTTCAACACCCGCCACGCCCACCCACATGACAGCCCAACTGATCGACGGCAACGCCCTCTCCCGCCAGCTCCGAACCGATGTTGCCGCCCGCACGGCGGCACTCAAGGCCCGCGGCGTCACGCCGGGTCTCGCGGTGATTCTGGTTGGCGAAGATCCCGCTTCGGCGGTCTATGTGCGCAACAAGGTCAAGGCCTGTGGCGAGACCGGCATTCACTCGGTGTTCGAGAAGTACGACGCCACGCTGAGCGAAGAGGCTTTGCTGGCGCGCATCCAGGCGCTCAACGCCGATCCCAGCATCCACGGCATCCTGGTGCAGATGCCGCTGCCCAGGCACATCAACCCCCAGCGCGTGATCGAGACCATCTCCACCGCCAAGGATGTCGATGGCTACTCGGTACAAAGCGCCGGCGACCTGATGGCGGGTCTGCCCGGTTTTCGCCCGTGCACGCCCTACGGCTGCATGAAGCTCATCGAAACCACCGGCATTGAACTCAAAGGAAAGCATGCGGTTGTGATCGGGCGCAGCAACACAGTGGGCAAGCCCATGGCCTTGTTGCTGCTGCAGGCCAACGCCACCGTGACCATCTGCCACAGCGGCACGACCGACATCGGCGCGTTCACCCGCCAGGCCGATGTGGTGGTGGCCGCCGTGGGCCGGCGCCAGGTGCTCACCGCCGACATGGTCAAACCCGGCGCGGTGGTGATCGATGTCGGGATGAACCGCGACGAACACGGCAAGCTGTGTGGCGATGTGGACTTTGAGGGTGTGAAAGAAGTCGCCGGTCACATCACCCCGGTGCCCGGCGGCGTGGGGCCGATGACCATCACCATGCTGATGGTGAACACCCTCGAATCGGCTGAACGGCGCTGAGGCGCAGCGTCGGCGCGCATTGACTTTGCCCACGGCGGAATTGGCTTAACCAGGCCGTCGATGCCGCCCTTTGTTGGGAAGGGCAAGGGTTATCTTTTACTCAGCCGCCACAACAACACGCCAGCACACAGCCACTGGCCCAGCACCATCGCACTGCCCAGCGTGTGCCACAGCCGCAGATCGCCGCCGCTGGCGCGCGCGGTGACGATTCGCTCGGCAACGCCGAACTCCTGCAGCAAGGCCAGGAGCATCGCCAGCAGCACCCAGCCCATGCTGGTCAGAATCGTCTGCAAACCGGCCGCCTGATCTGGTGAAGCCACCTGCTCGGCAACCAGACCGCGCTCACGTCGAAGAAGCAGCAGCACAATCAAACCCAACGACAGACCAGCCCAGCACTGCAGGGAAAACAGCCGCGCGGCCACCGGCCCCGCCATGGCTGGACTGCCCAAACTGGCGAACAGCGTGGGCACAGCCACAAAGCTCAGCGCAGAAATGCCACCCCACCACAGGGCGGCCACCAGCACGGGAAGTCGGGCAAACAGCACAGACGCCGCCGCTCAGACGTAGCGAACCGCCACCACCTCATAGCGCCTCGTGCCGCCGGGTGCCTGCACCTCGGCCACATCGCCCTCTTCCTTGCCAATCAGCGAGCGCGCGATCGGGCTGCTGATGTTGACAAGGCCAAGCTTGATGTCGGCCTCGTCTTCCCCGACGATCTGGTAGGTCACCCCGGCGCCGCTGGCCTGATCCTCCAGGTCCACCGTGGCACCAAACACCACCCGGCCGCCAGCATCGAGCGCACTGGGATCGATGATCTGCGCCATCGACAACTTGCTTTCAATCTCGGCAATGCGACCTTCAATGAAGCCCTGACGGTCTTTGGCAGCGTCGTATTCGGCGTTCTCGCTCAAATCGCCCTGCGCGCGCGCCTCGGCAATGGCGTTGATCACCCCAGGCCGCTCCACGGTCTTGAGCTGGTGCAGCTCAGACTTGAGTTTTTCTGCACCGCGCAGGGTGATCGGAATGGTGGCCATGGCGCTCTCCAGCTGGCAGGCGCTCGCATGGCATGGGCTGTGCATTGAGCGCGGAAAAAGGAAACCGCCGAGCGAGACCGGTCGGCGGTGATAAGACCCACATTATGCCTACCGCGGACACCACCCAGGCAGATCCACGGCGCGGCTACGCCGCCCCCGGCATCAGGCGCGCAGCTGCGCGTGCATCTCCTGCACTGAGATCACACCCAGGTTGTCCAGATACGCCATGCCCTCGACCGCCGCTTCCGCGCCTGCAATGGTGGTGTAGGTCGTCACGCGGGCCAACAGCGCCGAGGTGCGGATGGCGACAGAGTCCGCAATCGCGTTGCGGCGCTCCTCCACCGTGTTGATGACCAGCACGATGCCGTCACTCTTGATCATGTCCACAATGTGCGGCCGGCCCTCGGTGACCTTGTTCACCGTGTCCACCGCAATGCCAGCAGCCGAGATGGCGGCGGCCGTGCCCCGGGTGGCGACCAGCTCAAACCCCATGGCGGCCAGCTGCCGCGCCACCTCGACCGCGCGAGGTTTGTCGCTGTTTTTCACCGTGAGGAACACCTTGCCAGACGATGAGCCATCGGCCCTCTTGGCTCGGGGCAGGTGTGTGCCGGCGCCGAGCTGGCTTTTGACAAACGCTTCCCCAAACGTCTTGGCCACACCCATCACCTCCCCGGTCGATTTCATCTCGGGGCCCAGGATGGTGTCCACACCCGGGAACTTCACGAAAGGAAACACCGCTTCCTTGACGCTGAAGTACGGTGGGTGCACCTCGGCGCCGATGCCTTGTTGGTCCAGCGTCTGGCCTGCCATGCAGCGGGCGGCCACCTTGGCCAGCTGTATGCCGGTGGCCTTGGACACGAAGGGCACGGTACGCGAGGCGCGCGGGTTCACTTCCAGCACGAAGATCACATCTTTTTTGGCCCCGGTGCCATCGGTCTCCTGAATGGCGAACTGCACGTTCATGAGGCCGACCACGTTCAGGCCTTCGGCCATGGCCGCGGTCTGGCG
>JAIFNE010000008.1 GCA_020047875.1 Hydrogenophaga sp. | reverse complement strand
GGCTGAGCGCCACCACCATCGGCTCCATCCTGGGTGCGTTCGCGCTGGCCGCCACCGCCATTCGCCTGGTCATGCCCTGGCTGGCCTCGCGCTTGAGCGAGCGGGTGGTGATTGGTTCAGCCATGTTGGTCACCGCAGTGCTGTTTGCGGCCTATCCGTTGGTGCAGACGGGCTGGGCCATGATGGTGTTGTCTGCCTTGCTCGGGTTGGCGCTGGGTTCGGTTCAGCCCATGATCATGAGCACGCTGCACCAGATCACGCCCAAGCACCGTCACGGCGAGGCCCTGGGTTTCGCTGCTGTTCGGCACAGCCGGTGTGCTGGTGGGCGCGGCCGGCGTGTTCTGGGTGGTCGGTGCGGTGGTGGGCGCGGGTTCGCAACTGGCATGGCGCATGCGGCTCAATCCGCACTTACCCGCAGGCGATTGATCGCCTGTCAGGTTCGATCCGCGTTTATCTAGAATGCGGGCTCACCCGAAGGAAGCACCGTGCTCTTACTGATTGTTTTACTGCCTCTGCTGCTCGGGACCGTGGCCACCGCCTGGCTCGGTTCAAAGTCCCGCCTGCTCACCGCTTGTGCGGCTGGTCTCGTCACCGCCAGCGCGCTTGGGCTCCTGCTTTCGCAGGCGCCCGTGATCATGGGTGGCGGTGTTGTCATGAACATTTGGCCTTGGGTGCCGGAGATCGGCTTGCAGCTGAGTTTTCGGCTGGACGGCCTTTCCATGATGTTCGCCGGGCTGATCCTGTTCATCGGTCTGCTGATCGTGCTGTACGCGCACTACTACCTGAGCCTGGAAGATTCGGCCGGCAAGTTCTTCAGCTTCATGATGCTGTTTATGGCCGCCATGCTGGGCGTGGTGTTGTCGGACAACCTGCTGCTGCTGCTGGTGTTTTGGGAACTGACCAGCATCTCGTCGTTCTTGCTGATTGGCTTCTGGAGCCACCGCCCCGATGCACGTGCCGGGGCCAGGCAGGCATTGGCGATCACGGGCGGCGGTGGCCTGGCCATGCTGGGCGGCTTCGTGTTGCTGGGTCAGATTGCTGGCACTTATGAACTAAGTGCCATGGCGGCCAATGTGGAGGCGATCCAGGCCGACCCGCGCTTCGTGCCCGCGCTGCTGCTGATCCTGCTGGGCGCCTTCACCAAAAGCGCGCAGTTCCCGTTCCACTTCTGGCTGCCCGACGCCATGGCCGCGCCCACGCCGGTGTCGGCTTACCTGCACTCGGCGACCATGGTCAAGGCCGGGGTGTTCCTGCTGATGCGCATGTATCCGGTGCTGGCTGGCACTGGGCACTTTGAGTTCATCGTCAGCGCTGTTGGCCTGATCACGCTGCTCTTTGCAGCTTTCATTGCGCTCTTCAAGCACGACCTGAAGGGCCTGCTGGCCTATTCCACCGTGAGCCACCTGGGGCTGATCGTGTTCCTGATTGGTCTGGGCTCGCCGCTGGCAGCCGTGGCCGCCGTGTTTCACGTGCTCAACCATGCCACGTTCAAGGCCTCGCTGTTCATGATTGCCGGCATCGTGGACCACGAGACCCACTCGCGCGACATGCGTCAGCTTGGCGGCCTTTACAAGCTCATGCCCTGGACCGCCACCTTGTCCATGGTGGCGGCCGCGTCGATGGCCGGTGTGCCGCTGACCAACGGCTTCCTGTCCAAGGAAATGTTCTTCACCGAAGCGGTGGTGGGCACCAGCGGCCTGTATGCCTGGCTGGTACCGGCGCTGGTGACGCTGGCCGGCGTGTTCAGCGTGGCCTATTCGCTGCGCTTTGTGCATGACACCTATTTCAACGGTGAGTTGGGCGATGTACCCAATAAGCGCCCGCACGAGCCGCCGCTGGGCATGAAGCTGCCCGCCATGTTGCTGGTGGTCATGTGCATCGTGGTTGGACTGCTGCCCGCTGTCACCTTCGGGCCCCTGGTGCATGTGGCGGCCTCCGCGTTGACCGGTCAACCATTGCCAGACTATTACCTGGCCATCTGGCACGGCTTCAACCTGCCGCTGCTGATGAGCGCGATTGCGCTCGCGGTGGGGGGGGGCTTGTATCTGTGGCTGGCCAAAGGCAAACGGCTGCATCGCATCGACTCCGAAGACTGGTTCGGCGCCGCCAACGGACGCGCCATCTTCGAGTGGTTGGTCGATCGCCTGTTCGGCTTGGCAGGCCGCATCACGGCGGTCCTTGAAACGGGCTCGCTGCAGCGCTATGTGGGCTGGCTGCTGCTCACCGCGCTGGTGCTGGGCGCGCTGCCACTGCTGGGCAGCGGCATCAGCACCGGTGACCGGCCCCAGATGGCGGCCACGCCGCTGGCCTGGGCCATGTGGGCGTTGCTGTTGCTTACCTGCCTAACCATCGTGAGAATGCACCACCAGCGTTTTGTCGCGGTGGTGCTGGTGGGCGTGGTCGGTGTGGCAGCCTCGCTGACTTTTCTGGGCTTTTCTGCCCCCGATCTGGCGCTGACCCAGTTGTCGGTGGACATTGTGTCTACGGTGCTGCTGCTCATGGGTCTGGCCCTGCTGCCCCAGACCAGCCCGAAGGAAACGCCGGCGTTGCGCAGGGGACTGCACGGCCTGCTTGCGCTGGCTGGCGGCGCAGCCATGTCGGTTCTCACCTGGCTGGTGGTCACGCGCGATTTCGAGTCCATTTCCTGGTACTTCCTGGAGCAGTCACTGCCCAAGGGCGGTGGCTCGAATGTGGTCAACGTGATCCTGGTGGATTTCCGGGGCTACGACACCATGGGGGAAATCACGGTGCTGGGCATTGCCGCCATCGGCGTGCTGGCGCTCATGGACGGCCTGCGCACTCGCAAACCCGGCATGGACCCGGAAGGCAGGCTCTGGACCTTTGCGCAGCAACCGCTGCTCCTGCGGGTGGCCGCCTCGGTGGTCCTTCCGCTGGCGCTGGTGTTCAGCCTGTACATCTTCATGCGGGGCCACAACATGCCAGGGGGTGGTTTCATCGCCGGGCTGATCACGGCGGTGGCGCTGGTATTGCAGTTCATGGCGCTGGGGCAGGCCCGAGCCGAGCAGCTGCTGCGAGCTGGTGGCGGGCGGCGTTTCGTGCGCTGGATCGGGTTGGGCCTGGGCATCGCGGGCCTGACCGGTGTGGGCGCCTTTGTGTTGGGGCGACCGTTTCTCACCAGCGCGTTTGGTCATCCCCATGTTCCGCTGCTGGGTGAGCTGCCGCTCGCCACTGCTGCGTTGTTCGACCTGGGGGTTTATCTCACGGTGGTCGGGAGTACCTTGCTGACACTCTCGGTGCTGGGCCAAGCGTCGCGCGAGGCGCCCAATCTCAATCTCAACCGGAACGCGTCATGAGCATGGAATTTTTACTCGCCACGGGTGTGGGCGTGGTGACCGCCACCGGCATCTACATGATGCTGCGAGGCCGCAGTTTCTCGGTGGTACTGGGCTTGTCGCTGTTCGGCTATGCAGTCAACGTGTTCATTTTTCTCATGGGTCGTCTGTGGTCCAACGCTGCGCCCGTGCTGGTGGGCCAAGGTCCGGTAGCCGATCCGCTGCCGCAGGCATTGGTGTTGACCGCGATCGTGATTGGCTTTGCCACCACCGGCTTTGTGGTCGAGCTCGCATTGCGCAGCCGGCATGAAAGCGGCACTGACCATGTGGATGGCCACGAGCCGGGAGGGCCACGCGCATGACCGATGCTGTGATGACTTTCTGGCTGCAGCACGCGCCAGTGCTGTTCGTGGTTCTGCCGTTGTTCACTGCGGTGGTTCTGCTGTTGCTCGGTGACGCCGGTGGCATTGCCGGGCAGGGTGGGGCGCACGACGACGCATCCTTGCGCTGGCGCCGCCGCGTCGGTCTGGGTTCGGTGTTACTGGGCTTGTTGATGGCGGTCGGCCTGGTGGTGCACGCAGCCACCGGCGAGTTGCTGGTTTATCGCCTCGGCGAGTGGCCAGCGCCGTTTGGCATCGTGATGGTGGTGGACCGCCTTTCGGCCCTGATGGTGCTGCTGACCTACCTGGTGGCGGTGCCGGTGCTTTGGTATGCCTGCGGCGGCTGGGACGCGCGCGGGCGCTACTTTCACGCGCTGTTCCAATTTCAATTGATGGGCCTGCTCGGTGCGTTCCTCACGGGCGACCTGTTCAACTTGTTCGTTTTCTTCGAGGTGCTGCTGATCGCTTCGTATGTGCTGCTGCTGCACGGCCAGGGCCGCGAGCGCTTTCGCATGGGTATCCACTACGTGGTGCTCAACCTGGTGGCCTCGGGACTGTTCCTGATCGGTCTGTCGCTGGTCTACGCGGCCACCGGCACGCTGAACATGGCCGACGTAGGGCAGCGGCTGGCGATGCTCCAGGGCGATCAGCTGTTGTTCGCGAAGGTGGCCGCGCTGGTGCTGCTTGTGGTGTTCGGCCTGAAGGCCGCGATGCTGCCTCTCTATTTTTGGCTGCCTGGTACCTACGCCGCAGCCAGTGCGCCGGTGGCGGCGCTGTTCGCCATCATGACCAAAGTGGGTGTGTACAGCATCGTTCGCGTGCACTGGCAGCTTTTTGGCACTGAAGCCGGTGGCGCGGCGCTGGCGGTGGCCGACTGGCTCCTGCCGTTGGCCCTGGCCACCAGCGCGCTGGGCGTGCTGGGTGCGTTGGCGGCGCACACCATGGGGCGGCTGGTGGCCTATCTCACCGTCTCGTCGGTGGGCACCATCCTGGCTGCGATCGGCCTCTTTACACCCGAAACGCTGTCGGCCGCGCTGTACTACACGCTGCACAGCACCATCGTGATCGCCGGGCTCTTCCTTTTGGTTGAACTGATGGGTGCGCAGCGCGGCGACACCCACGACAAATTGCAGCCTGCCCACGCGGTGCGCGAACCGGTGCTGCTGGGTGTGATGATGCTGTTTGGCGCGGCCTCGGTGGCCGGATTGCCGCCGCTGCCGGGTTTTCTCGGTAAGTTGATGGTGCTGGAGGCCAGCTCGGGACTGACGGCACAGGTCTGGATCTGGAGTGTGGTGCTGGGCGTCGGCTTTCTCAGCCTCGTGGGACTCGCGCGCGCCGGGGTCATCGTTTTCTGGCACGTGCAGCCCGCCAGTGGTGCCGGCGATGCAGGCTCCAGTGTTCGCCTACTGGCGCCGGTCTGGGCCTTCATGGCATTAACCGTTGCGCTGGCGGTGCTGGCCTCGCCTGTCAAACGCTACACCGATGCCACCGCTACGCAGCTGTTGGTGCCCGACGACTACGTGCGCGCGGTGCTCGGCGCCGACGCGGTGGGACGCTCAACCACACGGCCTTACGACGGTCAGCGTGCCGCGCCGGCACCCGATAAAGCCCTTCCGACTCAGGAGAAGCAACCATGAAGTCCGACACCCTGGACCGCCGCGGGGGCTGGTTCGACCACCCTGTGCTTTCGCTGCTGCTGGTGGCCATCTGGCTGGCGCTCTCTCGCAGCGTGGAGCCGGTGCATTTGCTGTCAGCCGCCCTGATTGGCCTGATCGTGCCCGTCCTGCTGCGCGGATTGCTTCATGTGGGCAGCCCAATCCGCTGGAGCCCGGCCATTCGCCTGACGCTGGTGGTGACCTGGGACATCGTGATGTCCAACATCACCGTCGCCAAGCTGGTGCTGGGCCCCATGAACCGGCCTCAACCCGCCTGGCTGCGCGTGCCGCTGGTCAGCGACCATCATCGGGTGAACGCACTCTTTGCCAGCATCATCACCATGACACCGGGCACAGTCTCGGCCGTGATCGATGAGCAAGCGCGTTGTATCTGGGTGCACGCACTGAACTGCGACGATGCAGACGGCATGGTGGCTGACATGAAGTCGCGTTACGAAGCGCCGTTGCTGGCTGTTTTTCGCCTCGACGGGGAGAGCGCGGCATGAGCGCCGCCAAGCCGTTCCGAGGGCAATCAGCCCCGCATTGCGCAGCACGGAAGGTCGTCCAATGAGCGTTCTGAACCTTGCCCTGACCATTGGTATCGGTGCCGTGACCCTGACGCTGTTGCTGTGCGGCTGGCGCCTCTTGCGTGGTCCCACCATCGCCGACCGCGTTCTGGCGCTGGACACCCTTTACCTGAGCGTGGTGGCGCTGGTGGTGATGCTGGGCTTGCGCTGGCAGACACCGCTGCTGTTCGAAGCGGCGCTTATCGTGGCCCTGCTGGGCTTTGTGGGCACTGTGGCGCTGGCGCGCTACCTCAGCCGTGGCGACGTCGTGGAGTGACAACATGGACACACTGAACCCTGTCATCGAGTGGGCTGCTGCGATCCTCGTTCTGGTCGGCGCCTTTTTCTTGCTGGTGGGCGCCATCGGCATGGTGCGCCTGCCTGACTTTTACATGCGGCTGCACGCGCCCACCAAGGCGTCCACCCTCGGCGTTGGCGGCGTGCTGCTCGCTTCGCTGCTGTTGGGCTGGTCCCAGGGGCGGTTCGGCGTGGCCGAGCTGCTGATCACGCTCTTCGTGTTCGTGACTGCGCCGGTCTCTGCCAACCTGCTGGCGCAGGCCGCGCTTCATCTGCGCCATCCCTCCCTGGCCCCGGTCCCCAGTGATGTGGTGCCGGAGCGCCAGGGCGACTGAGCGCCCCACTGAGCCATCGCGTCTGCCCACAGCAGGGCGGGGTGGGCGTCAGTACACTGCCTCGCTGCGCCGCCATTCCACGGCGCGCGTGGCTGTCGCGTCGTCTCGCTTAGACCAGATTCTTTCTGCCACCTGAAGGCGGTTGTTCCAGTGGTCTGGCGACGCCTGTGGCTGCGTCCTTTCTCCAGAGGTTTCCATGCTGTTTCCCGTCATCGCACCGTCGTCTGCTGTGCCGTGTGCGCCACACCAGCGCTTGCTAGTGCCCACGCTGTTTCTCGCCCTGTTGCTCGGGGCGGGTCTGAGCGGCTGCGGTAAGGGGCCGCCGCCCGCTGGCCCGGGTGGCGCCGGCGGCCCACCACCGGCTGAAGTGGGGGTGGTCACGGTCAGTCCGGGTGATGTGGGCCTGGTCACCGAACTGCCGGGCCGGCTGGAGGCTTCGCGTGTGGCCGAGGTGCGGGCGCGGGCGGCCGGCATTCTGCAGCAGCGCGTGTTCCGCGAGGGCAGCG
>JAIFNE010000227.1 GCA_020047875.1 Hydrogenophaga sp. | reverse complement strand
CTTCTGGAGTCTGTGTTGTCACGCACCCGCCTCTGACGGCTTCCCGGCTGATAGCGCCAGCCAGCGAGCATGCAGAAACGAAAAAGCCCCGGTTGACGGGGCTTTACGTGGTTTTTGGGGACTTCCAGAGAAGTCTTAAAAACCTATCTATGGCGGAGAAGGAGGGATTCGAACCCTCGGTACTGTCTAAACAGTACGCCGGATTTCGAATCCGGTGCATTCGACCACTCTGCCACCTCTCCGGTGTTCTGTGGGTGCCGCAGCGTGGCAACTTGCCGGCGCTGCGGCGCCCCTGGGGTTGGGCGTCGAAGCGGCAGATTCTACCAGCGCCCCAAGACCCTATTTGCGCTGCCCTTGCGCCTGGTGCGCAGTGCGACAATTTGGCCTTATGCACCTCGAGAACAAGCATGCTCGTTGACACCCAGCCGGCCACCCACCAGCACATGCCGGCATCGCCCGAGGTGCGTGAGGAGTGGGTGACTTCCCAGCTCATCGGCGTGGTGATGGACGGCGCCATGCCCACGCTGCTGGCGGCGAGCCTGGCGCTGCCGCTGATGATCTACCTGATGTTCGGGCAGGTGGACCACACCGTGTTGATCGTCTGGAGCGTGACGCTGTGTGCGGTGCTGGCGTATCGCTTTCACGTCATCGGCCAGTACCGTTTGCGTTACGACAGCGTCGAGGGGCCGTTGCGCAAGGCGTTCATCGACCGGTACGGCTGGACCTGGGCGGCGATGGGGGTGCTGTGGGGGGCGTCGGTCGGCATCACGTTTCAACAGGCCAACGTGCAGACTCAGTTTGTGACCGGGCTGGTGATGCTGGTGCACGGCGTGGTGTCGCTCACCGCCTTCTCGCCCTACTTGCCTCTGTTTCGCCGGTACGTGGGCGGGTTGATCGCGACCGTGATCGCGGGGCTGTTGCTGCCGGGTTTGCTGGGCGTTGTGTCGCAACCCGATAACGAGCTGATGGTGCTGCTGTCTGGCCTGATGCTGGGCCTGTGGTGGCTGCTGCATTCGGCGGGGCGTCGTTTGAATGCGGTGCACCGCTCCAGCTATGAGCTGCAGTTTTCGAATCAGGAACTGATCGATTCGCTGACGCAGCAAACCCGGGCCGCGCTGCGGGCGGTGGCCACCAAAAATCGGTTTCTGGCCTCTGCTGCCCACGACCTGCGCCAGCCGGTGCACGCACTCAGCCTGTACGCCGACTGGCTGGCCACCGAGCCAGAGATGGGGCGCGACATTGCGCCTCGCATCCTGCAATCCACCCACGCGATCAACGAGCTGTTCGACTCCTTGTTCGATCTCACGCGCATCGACGCGGGCAACTACAAGGTGCGCCTGCAGCGGGTGGATGTGACGCAGCTGCTGGCCGATCTGACGCTGCAGTTTGCGCCGGTGGCGCAGGCCAAGTCGCTTGAGCTTCGCACCCGTGCGCAGCCTTGCACGATCTGGTCAGACCCGGTGGTGATGCGCCGCATGCTGGGCAACCTGGTGTCCAACGCGCTTCGCCACACCAAGAAGGGCAGTGTGTTGCTGGCGCTGCGCCAGCGCGAGGGTTCGCTGGTGTTCGAGGTGTGGGACACCGGTGTGGGCATTGCCCGGGAACACCAGCAGGCGATTTTTCAGGAGTTCTTTCGGGTGTCCCAGCATCAGGGCACCGAAGACAGCCTGGGTCTGGGCCTGACCATCGTCTCCAAGCTGGCCACGCTGATGGGCTACCGGTTGTCGCTCAATTCGGTGCTGGGGCGCGGCAGCGTGTTTCGGGTGATGCTGCCTGCCTTCACCCAGACCCATGCCGAGGCGGCGCCGCAGCCTGCGCAGGGCAAGCCATAAGTCCGCATCAACTGGCGGACCCCGAGTTTTTACAGATCCAGCAGGCCGGCGGTACGCGCCAGATGGCTGGCCTGGGAGCGGCTCTTCACGTTGAGCCGGCGAAACAGGCGCCACAGGTGAACCTTCACCGTGTGTTCGCTGATTTGCAGCTGCTCGGCAATGTCGCGGTTGGACAAACCCCGATCCAGCATCACCAGCAACTGCTTCTGGCGCTTGGACAGCTTGTCGGGGATGGTGGGCGCGTTTTCGTCCTCGATTTCCTCGGTCAGGAACTCGCGCAACACCTTGGCGATCTGTGCCGCACCCGCGGATTTCTCTACGTAGGCATCGGCGCCGGCCTCGCGTGCCAGGTCTTCGTAGTCGGACGCTGGTGAGGCCGACAGCACGATCAGCGAGGTGTCGGGCAGCATTTGCCTGACCTCGCGTACGCCAGAGACGCCGTGGGTATCGGGCAGTTTCAGGTCCAGGCAGACCAGCTCGGGCTCGCCGTGCTCCGCGATCGCCTTGCTCACCGTGGCCATGCGCTCCAACTCGACCACTTGCGTGGTGGAACGCAACCGGCGCAGCAGCATGACGACGGCTTCGCGCATCAGCGGATGGTCGTCAATGACAAAAATACTCATAACAGGGGGGCTTTTGAAGAATTGTTATATCCAAAGCTAGCATATCGGCATTGGGCGTGTTTGGCGAGCGTGCGGGCAAACCAAAGTCGTTGCCGTGTGCTCCGTGCGCCGTGTCGTTTGGCAGGACGTTGGCTTGGTGCACCGCATCACGCGGCATCGGCCCACGCGGCCAGCGCTGCCGAAACGGCTTCGGGCGAGGCCATGCCCGACACCTGCGCAGCCAGCGCCGGCAGGGCGGCTGCGCCCTGGCTTTTCAGCTGTTTTACGGTGTCTGCTGCTTCACGCGGCGAATCAAAGCCCTGGCTTTGCACCACGGTCTGGCCCGCGCCGTCGACCAGCTTGAAATAAAACCGGCCGTCCGCTTCCCGATACTGCTTCACGCTGGGCAACAGCGACCGGGCTGCCTTGGCCACCGGTTGCGGCGCCGCTGCGCTGTCCAGCGCGCGCAGGCCCACCGCGTGGCGCAGCCGGGCGGTGAAGGGCGTGGCGATGTCGCGCGCTTTCTCTGCGCCGCGTTTGAGGGTGCGTTCGATGCGGGCCGGGTCTTGAATCAGCTGCTCGTAAACCGCGCGCATCGGCGCAAGCTCCAGATCGAGCCGCTCGAACAGTTGCTGTTTGGCGTCACCCCAGCCGATGCCGCTGGCGTAAGCCTGGGTCAATGCGGTGGTTTCTTCGGCGCTGGCAAAGGCCTGGTAGAGCTGAAACAGCGCAGAGCCCGCGGTGTCTTTGGGTGCACCGGGCGGGCGGGAATCGGTCACGATGCCCTGAATCAGCTTGCGCAACTGCTCCCGCGGGACAAAGAGCGGGATGGTGTTGTCGTAGCTCTTGCTCATCTTGCGACCGTCGAGCCCGGGCAGGGTGGCCACATGGTCTTCGATCGCGGCCTCGGGCAGGGTGAAGTGTTCGCCGTAAAGGTGGTTGAAGCTGGCGGCGATGTCGCGCGCCATTTCGATGTGTTGCACCTGATCCCGCCCCACCGGCACCTGGTGGGCGTTGAACATGAGGATGTCGGCCGCCATCAACACCGGGTACATGAACAGGCCCGCGCTGACCCCGGCGTCGGGGTCGGTGCCGGCGGCGGTGTTTTTGTCCACCGAGGCCTTGTAGGCGTGGGCGCGGTTGAGCATGCCCTTGCCGGCCACGCAGGTCAGCAGCCAGGTGAGTTCGGGAATTTCTGGAACATCGGACTGGCGGTAGAAGGTGACCTGTTCCGGGTCGAGCCCACACGCCAGCCAGGTGGCGGCAATCTCCAGCGTGGAGCGCTGCACCCGCGCCGGCTCCGCCACCTTGATCAGCGCGTGGTAATCGGCCAGGAAGTAAAAGCTCTCGACGCTGGCGAGCCGGCTGGCGCGCACCGTGGGGCGGATCGCGCCCACGTAGTTGCCCAGGTGCGGCGTGCCCGAGGTGGTGATGCCGGTGAGAACGCGTTGGGTTTTCATGCGCGGGTCGGGGTTCAGAGGATCAGCAGACGCAGGGGGGTCAGCAGCAGCTCGATGGCGCTGTTGGTCATGGCCATCAGCGGGCGCAGCCAGAGATTGCCCACGATGCCGGTGATCACCAGCGCCATCACGATGAAGAAGCCCCACGGCTCCAGCCGCGAGACCAGTTCGGCCTGCCGGTAGGGCAGCAGCCCGACCAGAATGCGGCCGCCATCCAGCGGCGGTAGCGGAAACAGGTTGAAGGCAAACATGACCAGGTTCACCAGCACGCCAGCGCGACACATCTCGATGAAAAAGCGCTCCTCCAGGCCCAGTGCCACCAGCAGATACAGCCCGATGGTCCAGAGGATGGCCTGCGCCAGATTGGCGCCCGGGCCGGCCAGCGCGACCCAGACCATGTCCCGCTTGGGGTTGCGCAGGCGGCCAAAATTCACCGGCACCGGCTTGGCATAGCCAAACAGAAACGCGCCCGAGGTGGCGAAGTACAGCAGCAGCGGCATCGCGATGGTGCCGACCGGGTCGATGTGTTTGATCGGGTTGAGCGTGATGCGGCCCATCATGGCCGCGGTGTTGTCGCCGTAGTGCCGCGCTGCATAACCGTGCGCCGCCTCGTGCACGGTGATGGCGAACAACACCGGAATGGCGTAGATCGCAACGGTTTGAATGATCTGGGCGAAATCCATGGCGGCTGTGAGGGGCAAACCGCTATTGTCCCAGATGGAAACACCGCAGGGCGCTGCGCTCGGGCCGCGCCATCAGGAAGTCAGAGACCCAGCGACGCCAGAGCACCCTGGCCGATGCGCACCACCTCGGGTTCATCACCGCTGCCCATGGGGGTGAGATCGATCACGGTGGTGGCCTGCAGCGCGCAGGCGCCAGCGTCCACCACGCCGGCGATCTCGCGCTCAAAACGTTCACGGATCGCCTGCGCGTCGTTCAGCGGCTCGGTCTCGCCGGGCGCAATCAGCGTGGTGGCCAGCAACGGGCCGCCATGCAGTTCGAGCAGGGCCCGCAGCGTGTTGTGGTCGGGCACGCGCAGGCCGATGGTCTTGCGCGAGGGGTGGCTCAAGCGCCGCGGCACCTCTTTGCTGGCTTCCAGAATGAAGGTGTAGGGCCCCGGGGTGCCCAGCTTGAGCAGCCGGTACTGGCGGTTGTCGACCCGCGCGTAGTTGGCCAGTTCGCTCAGGTCGCGGCAGAGCAGGGTGAGGTGGTGTTTGTCGTCCACCTGCCGAATGCGGCGCAGGCTGTCGGCCGCGGCCTTGTCGTCCAACTGGCAGACCAAGGCGTAGCTGGAGTCGGTGGGCACCGCCAGCACGCCGCCGCGCGCCAGCAACTGAACCGCCTGCTTGAGCAGCCGCGGCTGGGGGTTCTCGGGGTGAACTTCAAAGTACTGCGACATGCTTGGATTTTCGCAGGCTGCTGGTGTGGTGTTCGGCTCGGGGCACGCGCCTTCTCGAGAGCGCGTCAGCGGCTTTGCTGCCCAGCCCGCTCAGGGCTGCGGCAGGTTGCCTGGCCGCCATGTGCTTTTTGCGCAAGCAACCTGCGCCAGCCATCGGGCGATGCCTGGCGCGTGGGGCTGGGCTTGTTCAGCGCAGCAGAGACAACACACCCTGGGGCAGCTGGTTGGCCTGGGCCACCATGGCGGTGCCGGCCTGCTGCAAGATTTGCCCCCGCGAGAGGTTGGCGGTTTCGGCGGCGAAGTCAGCGTCCATGATCCGGCCGCGGGCTGCTGACTGGTTTTCGGACGCCACTCGCAGGTTGGCGATCACGGATTCAAAGCGGTTTTGCGCGGCGCCGAAGTTCGCTCGCACGGCGCTGACTCTGGTGAGGGTCACATCGATCCGTGACATGACAAAGAGAGCGTCTGTAGCAGAGGCAATCGGACTCCAACCGCCAATGGTGGTGGGGGACATGACCTCGGGAAACGTAATCGCGTCAGGGATAACAATGTTGATCTGGTTATCTGCGCTGGTGTTGGCACCCACTTGGAAGGCGAAGGTGCGATCACCAGGGCCCCAACCCGTTAGCAATTTTTGACCGTTGAATTCAGCTTCTTGGAGGACACGTCTGTTCTCCTGACCCAGGGTGTCGAATTCAAGGTTCAGCGCGTCGCGGTCGGTGGCGCTGTTGGTGTCGTTGGCCGACTGCACTGCCAGTTCGCGCATGCGCTGCAGGTTCTCGGTGACGCGCCCCAGCACGCCTTCGGCTGTTTGCGCCAGAGAAATGCCGTCGTTGGCATTGCGAATGGCCACATTCATGCCGCGCACCTGGGCGCTCATGCGCTCGGAAATCGCAAGGCCGGCCGCATCGTCTTTGGCGCTGTTGACACGCGAGCCGGAAGACAGGCGCTGCATGGAGGTGGACAGCGATCCGGCAGAGGTGGCCAGGTTGCGCTGCGCGTTCAGAGACTGCGTGTTGGTGTTGATGGTCGTCATGGTGCGCGCCTGGGTATGGGGTGGCAAAGTCGTCTGGCATGGCTGCCTGTCTCAAGGCCAGTCAAAAGGCTGGGCGCGATGAGCGGGGCTTCTGCTGCCAGCTGGTTCGACCTCGCTGGCCCGACGACGAACCTTTTTAGAAGTTCGTTGAGAACCATTTCGGAGTCCCGAAAACATTCTTTAGCGCTGTCTGCTTTCAGCCGCACAAAGAAAGATGGGCTTGTCAAGCGCTGTTCTGCGTTTCTCTTCGCTTTTTTCTTGGTGAAATGCCCCGCGAAACCAGGCCGCAACCAAGCGCGACGGGCTCTCAACACCTCGAAGCAGGCCAGTGCCGCGCGGGCGGAATCAGGCCCATCGGATGTCAGTGAATGCGCGACTGCAACCGCTCCCACACCGGGGTGAGGTCGCCCGGCAGGTCGGGCAGCGAGCCGAGGTCGCAGCGGCTTTCTTC
>JAIFNE010000200.1 GCA_020047875.1 Hydrogenophaga sp. | reverse complement strand
GTACCTCGGGGTGGAAGCGGTGGCGCGGCGCGCTCCGGTAGGCGGGCGAGAGCAGGGCATGGCGCGGACCGGCAAGCCAGCGAGGTTCGCGTAGGAGCCGACCTGCGTACTTGGCGCGGTGGTCGAGCGCCCAGTTGTGATCCAGCAGGGCATCGGCGTCCAGCGCGCGATCTGCTGTGTCATCAATGACCAGCAAGCGGCAACCCAACGCATGGCGCACCGCCTGGTGCCAGCGGGCATCAAAAGCGTAATGGTCCACCACCAGCCAGTCGAGATGAACACCTGCCATGGATGCCGCTGTTTCCTGCACATCCTGCGTCCAATCAACCCCAGCGAAAGCACTGTGGGGCGGCAGAGTTGCATCCATTCCGATGCTGCTCAATGGCGCGGATGGCGCTGCCAGCCAATGCACCTCGAACGGTTGGGAAAGCAATATCTGAGCGGCCACACCATCAAGGCGGCGAGAAACAAAGCACACCCGCGCACCCTGCTCGACCAAGGCATGGGCCAACGACAGACACCGCCGCAAATGGCCTGTTCCGATGGTGGTGGATGCATCTGCCCGGATGGCAATCTGTGGCATTTCAAGCCTGTTTTTGCTGTATGTGCTGATTGATGCGCATCCATTCGGGGTGGCGATTCATTTCAGCGAGTAAGTCTTCCAGACGGAATTGCGGATGGGTCTGGTAGAGGGCCTCGAAAAGCAAGCTAACCAGTTCGTAGTCCTCAGGCATGTCGACGGTCCAGCGGTAATGACTCAGGTTTTGCGAGCAAGCCACATTGCGCAACCTGTAGCGCTGCGCGTTCCAGTAGATGAAGGGCGTCACATGCTCACGCTCGCTGTCTTGACTGGCCTGTGCATGTGCTTCTTGCAGGGCCTGCACCGAAAACACCTCGACCGCCATGCCATACGGCCAGGTGGGGGGCATCATGTTGGACACATAGTCGCAACCGCCTTGCGCGAAGTCTTCAATGACCTGATCGATCAGGGCCGGGTCGATCAGCGGGCAGTCGGAGGTGACGCGCACCACCGTGTCGGCTTGTTGCAGCGCGGCTGCCTCGGCGTAGCGCGAGAGCACATCGTGTTCGCTGCCCCGGTGGTGCGCCACGCCCAGGCGCTCGCACAGCGCCACGATCGCGTCGTCGCTGGCGTTGGTGGTGGTGGCGATCACGATGGCGTCTGCCAGGCGCACCCGGCGCAGGCGTTGCACCAAGCGCGTGAGCATGGGCTCGCCACCCAGCGGCAGCAGCACCTTGCCGGGCAGCCGGGTCGATGTCATGCGGGCCTGAACGACGATGACGGTTTTCATGCGCGCAGCGCCTCCCCCAGCGCGGTGACCACATGGTCTTGCTGTTCGTCGGTCAGCGTGGGAAACAGGGGCAGCGAGAGGGCGCGGGCATAGTACGCTTCGGCCGCCGGGAACTGGCCGGCCTGGAAGCCGCGCGCCTGGTAGAACGGTTGTGTGTGGATGGGGATGTAGTGCACGTTCGCGGCAATGTTTGCGTCCCGCAGGCGTTGGAACACCACATTGCGAGCGGCCACACGGTCGCCTGGAACCACTTCAACCGCGTACAGGTGCCAAGCCGATCGGGCCAGCGAGCCCGCGCTGGGCGCGCGGGCGGGCAGCTTCAGCGGCAGGCCAGCCAGCAGGTGGTCGTAGCGGTCGGCCAGGCGTTCGCGCGCGGTGTGAAACGCGTCCAGCCGCTGCAGTTGCGAGTGCCCCAGTGCCGCCTGGATGTCGGTCATGCGGTAGTTGAAGCCCAGCGTGGCTTGTTCGTAGTACCACGGGCCGGGCGGCGGCGCATTCAGCAGCATGTCTCCAGCGTCGCGGGTGATGCCGTGCGAGCGCAGCAATTGCAGCTGGCGTGAGGTGGCGGCGTTCTGGGTGGTGACCATGCCGCCTTCGCCGGTGGTGATGATCTTGACCGGGTGAAAGCTGAAGACGCTGGCGTCGGCGTAGCGGCTGCCGATGGGCTGGCCCTGGTAGCTCGCGCCCACCGCGTGCGACGCATCTTCCAGCAGCTTGAAACCATGGCGGTCGGCCAGCGCGCGCATCGGGGCAAGGTCGCAGGGCAGGCCGGCGAAGTGCACCGGAATCACGATGGTGGGCAGCTGGCCGCTGCGCTCGGCTTGTTCGAGTTTGGTGGTGAGAGCCGCCACGCTCATGTTGCGGGTGACGGGGTCGATGTCCACAAAATCGACATCGGCGCCGCAATACAGCGCGCAGTTGGCCGAGGCAACAAAGCTGATCGGGCTGGTCCACACCGTCTTGCCCACACCCGCGCCCAGCGCCAGGCACGCAATGTGCAGGCCCGCTGTGGCGTTGCTGACGCTCACCGCATGGGCCACAGCGTGTCGCTCTGCAAAGGCCTGCTCGAACCGCGGGCCAGCGGGCCCCTGGGTCAGCCAGCCTGAGGTGAGGACCTCCTGGACCGCCTGCAGATCGGTCTCGTCGATGGACTGGGTGGCGTAGGGAATGGTCTTCATGGTGAGCGGCGCTGGTCTCAGAGGCGACCGATCTTGTCTTGGTGCTGTGCAATCCAGGTTTGCAAGGCTGGCACGTCCATCCACTCGGTGTTGCTGTCGCTGGCGTAGGTGAAGCCCTCGGGCACGCGCTTGCCGTCCTTGATGCGCTTGAAGTCTTCGTGCCAGCTGTGGATGGCCGGCAGAATTTTGAAGTGTTCGGGGTACTCGTAGGTGTAGTGCGCGTCCTCCGGGCTGATCATCTGCTCGTGCAGTTTTTCACCGGGGCGGATACCCACGATCTCGTGCTTTGCTTGCGGATCGACAGCCGCCGCAATGTCGGTCACCTTCATCGAAGGAATCTTTTTCACATAAATCTCGCCGCCCTCCATGTCTTCAAAGGCGTGCCAGACCAGTTCCACGCCTTGCTCCAGCGTGATCATGAAGCGCGTCATGCGGTCGTCGGTCACCGGCAGCGAGCCCTTGCCCTTTTGGGTGAGAAAGAACGGGATGACCGAGCCGCGCGAGCCCATCACATTGCCGTAACGCACCACCGAAAACCTACAGCCGTTGCCACCCGCGTAGGAGTTGCCCGCCACAAACAGCTTGTCGGAGGCGAGCTTGGTGGCACCATACAGGTTCACCGGGCTACTCGCCTTGTCGGTGGACAGGGCCACCACGCCCTTGACGTTGGTGTCGATGCAGGCATCGATCAGGTTCATCGCGCCGATGATGTTGGTCTTCACACACTCGAACGGGTTGTATTCGGCGGTGGGCACGATCTTGGTGGCGGCGGCGTGCACCACATAGTCCACCCCGTCGAGCGCGCGGTACATGCGCTCGCGGTCGCGCACATCGCCGATGAAAAAGCGCACCCGTTCATCGCCCTGGAACAGCTTGGCCATCTCCCACTGCTTCATCTCGTCGCGCGAGAAGATGATGAGCTTGCGTGGGTTGTAGCGCGCCAGGGTCATGGGCACAAAGGTGTGGCCAAACGAGCCGGTGCCACCGGTGATGAGCAGGGTGGAATTCTTCAGCATGGTGGTGAGGCGCTGTGCGTTGGTGATGAAAACCAGAGCACGATTCTGGCGCACCCAGCGCAGGCCAAAAGCGATTGTGGCGGGCTTTTCCAGCCGCATTTCACACCGTTGACGCCGCGCCTGAAGCTGGGCGCTGCTGTTGGGTGCGGTTGTGGAGAGGTACTTTTCAGCGCTGCTGGATGGCGCTGTTATACGGTGCCGCTGTTCGGCGCTATCACCTGCCGCTCAAACAGGCGGAACCGGGCGTTGTTGCCAGTTCAAGCTCGTGCGAAGCTGCGGCCTGCGCCACCAGTTGACGATTGGGGCGGGCCGATCTGGCGGCCGTAGGTTGCCGATTTGGCCTGCGGGAGCAGGCTGTGCACAGCGCGCTGGCTCTGGCTGGCGTTGCGCAGTACAGCTTGGCGCAGCTGCGCGAAACGGCGAGCGGCTTGCAGCAGGTCGGAGCGTAAGGCTTCCCCGGCGTCTGCCAGCTCGGCAGGCTTCGGCGCGCGCTGAAAAATCACCTGCAGTGCCCCGCTGGCGCGTTCGGTGCCGCTGGCGTCGCCGCGCAGCAGCGCAGCCGCCAGAGTGTCCAGGCCCGATTGCAGCTGGCCGATCCAGGGATGCGAGGGCGTGACGGGCTTGGCGGGGGCTTGCATGGTGGTGGCTCGTTAAAGCGGAAATGCAGGGTCAGCCGCGCGCGCTGCCCATCATTTCGGCGGCGTTGGACAGCATTTTGTCGGCGATCGCTTCCGGGTTGGCCTTGAAGCTGCCGTCGGCAATCGAGAGCTTCATGGCCTCGACCTTCTGAGTGTTAAACACATCGCTGCCGCCGCCGCCAGCGGCAGACACCGCTTGGCTGGCTGACGACAGCGTGACCGTGACGCCCGGTTGCGGCTTGGCTGGCGCACTGGCGCCGGCTACCGCTGCGGCGCCGTTTTCTGCGCCCGCGGCAGGTGTTGGCGCCGCTTTTTGCGGACCACCGGCAACGGACCCGATGTAGGAATCTGGGGATGATTCGATTTTCATGACGCTCTCCAAACCCCGAAGCTGGGGCCTTGTGGAAAGACTATCGGCCTAAAAGGTCGGCGACTTAAGCCCTTTTTTGTTGAATGTGTCACGGTGATCGTGCTTGTGAGGCCTGGGCGCGCTGTTGGGGGCTGTCACAGCGCCAGTTCGACCGTCTGGCCGTCGCGCACCAGACCGGTCACCACCTTGCCGCTGGGCAGCCGCACCCGGGTGACTTGGCCGACCATGCCGCTGGACAGCGCCTGCCCGGTCACCACCACCTGAAAGCCCGCGCCCGACTGGGTCACGCGGACCTGCGAGCCCGCAGAAAACGCCTGGGTGGCGCGCACCATGTGCTGGCGCAGCGCCTGACCGGGCTGCAGTGTGTAGGCGGCTTGCTGGCCGACCCACAGGGCAGGGTTGGCCAGCACCGATGCCGACTGTTCGGCCCAATCCACTTCGGCCATCTCAGCGTCTTCTTGAGTCAGTAACTCGCCGGCGGACACCGGGCGCTTGAGCACCCAGGCCGGGCCCCAGGCCTTCACGGTGACCGGCAGAAACACATTCCAGCGGGTGGGGCCGTCGACGCAGCGCAGGCCAACCCGGGCCCGGCCCCAGAGCCGGGTGCCAGCGGGCAGGTGCGGCTCGACCCGCGCGCAGGGCGCCAGGCGCAGCCGGGAGTCCAGTGCGCCGACCAGCAACTCGGCGCGCAGCGGCAACTCGGCGCTCTGGCCGATGGCCGAGGCCACGCTGGGCTGCAAAAAGTCACGCGCCACCTGCTCCAGCTTGGCGCTGTCGCCAGCAGAGCCACCCGGCTCGGCGGCCTGTGTCTTGGCCATCACCAGCAGACTGCCAAGCAACAGCAGGAACATGAGCAGCAGCTTCCAGGCAGCCGGCTGGTGCCGTGGGCGCGGCAGGCTGCGGGGATGAGCACGGGGCAGGTCGCGGGAAGGTTCGCTGGGCAAGGGGCGCATCGCGCATCTCCTGTGGGGGCCGGGTGGCCGGTGGGCAAACGCCACACCGGCAAGGCAGGTTTCAAGCACCGACTGTAGGAGCCGGGCCTGCTGCGCAAAGGAGCGAATAGCCACGGAATGCGGCGCTTGTTCGTGCCATTGCCAGGGCTCAAGTTTTCCCATACTCGCTTTCAGCCCGGTGAACCGCGCCGCCCCAGTGCCGCCCGCCTCACCGCTTGTTTCAATCAACGCGCCGAGGTGACCATGCTGGAACAGATGACTGCCCGCCTGGACTTTCACAGCCAGTCGCTGCTGCTGCGCTCGCAGCGCCAGCAGGTGATTGCCAGCAACATCGCCAACGCCGACACGCCCGGTTTCGTGGCGCGCGATTTCGATTTCACCGCCGCGCTGCAAAAAGCCACCGGGGGGGCGCAGGCTGGCATGCCCGCACTCACCGACGCTGGCCACATGCGCTTGGGCAGTCGTGGCACGGCTGCATCAGCCAGCATGGCTTACACGGTGCAGACCCAGCCGGCCCAGGACGGCAACTCGGTCGATCTGGACCGCGAGCGCGCCAACTTTGTGGACAACAGCATTCGCTACGAGTCCACGCTGCGCTTCATCAACGGGCATGTGAAGACGATGCTCACCGCGATCAGTGGGCAGTAGATATGGCTACCCCCCGCGCCGTCTGCGACGTTACCCACCCTGGAAGGGGGCAACACCTGAGGCCCGTCCTGAGCTTGTCGAAGGGCGGTTCTGCGGTGTTTGCTGGAGCGGGCATTGCGCGCTGGGCAGGTCAGTGCCGCTCGGGCATGTTTCACTCGGCGCCCTTGCATGCTGGCGCAGGCCGCATCTGAAAGGATTTGTTATGTCTATGTTCGCGATTTTCGGGGTTTCAGGCAGCGCCATCAGTTCGCAGGCGCAGCGGCTCAACGTGGTGGCCAGCAACCTGGCCAACGCCGATGCAGTGGCTGGGCCCGATGGGCAGAGTTACAAGGCGCGTCAGGTGCTGTTCGAAACCGTGCCGATGGGCGGGCCCGGCGACTCGGGCGTGAAGGTGAAGAACATCACCGAAGACCAGACGCCCGGGCGCCGCGTGCACAACCCGGGCCATCCCAGCGCCGATGCCGAGGGCTATGTGACGCATTCCAACGTGAACCCGGTGGAGGAGATGGTCAACATGATGTCGGCCTCGCGCTCGTACCAGAACAACGTCGAGGTCATGAACACGGCCAAGAGCCTGCTACTCAAAACGCTCCAAATGGGGCAGTGAAAGCGAATATGAACATCGCCCCGCTCGATCTCAGCACCCTCGGTACCACCGTGGGCAGCACCACCCGCACCGACAAGGCCGACAGCAACACCGACCCCCAGGCCGCGCAAGACCGCTTCCTCA
>JAIFNE010000224.1 GCA_020047875.1 Hydrogenophaga sp. | reverse complement strand
GTTGCGGTGAATTTCCAGCACGGGCTCGATGGTGCCGGCCTTGTCGCGCTGGTAGCCGCCTGCGAGGTTCCAGCAGACGGGGATGCCCAGATGCCGGCACTCGTCGCGGACATACTTGTCTCGGTTGGCGAGCTGGTGGGTTTCAAACAAGCCGCCCAGCGGGTCGTCAACGTGCGGGTCGGCGCCGGCTTGGTACAGGATCAGGTCGCACTTGTCCATGCGCCCGATGTGCTTGGAGAGCCAACCGTACATGATGGTGCCGGCGCCGATCTGGCTGCGGTCGGTGAGGTCGGCGCCTTGGGTGGCGTGAACGATCCAGTCGATGCCCAGCGTGTCGATGATGTTCTGGGTGCCGTCGCCGTAGTGCATGTCGCAATCGAGGATGCCGATGCGGTTGACAATGCCGGCCCGCTTGAGCTTGAGGGCAGTCACCAGCAGGCCGTTGAAGGTGCAGAAGCCGGCGCCTTGGGTGTAGCCGGCGTGGTGGAACCCGGAGGTGGGCGAGCAGGTGTTGACGCGGTGCAGCACGGCGTGTTCAGGGAGCCGCTGGTGTAGCGCAGCGACTCGGCGACCTCGGCGTTGGTGTTGCCGAAGCCGTTGCGCTTGGTGAGGTTGAGCACGCCGTCAACGTGGGCGGCGTCGTGGGCCAGATACAGGTCTTCGCGGGTGACGGGCTCGAAGGATTCGATGTCGTCCGGGGTGATGATGCCGTGCTTGAGCCAGTCGGCCACGACTTGCTGGGGCTTGTTGGCAGAGGGTGAGTAGGAGCCGGCGTTGACGGCGTTTTGCTCGGGGCGGTAGAAGACTTTCATGGGGTGGCTTTCTGTTGTTGCAGGCGGATCAGGCGGCGGCGGTGCGCCCAAGCTGATCGAGAAGATCGCAGCCGGCGCGCAGCCCGGGGGTGCGGCAGGTACACCTACCTCTGGACAGCCGAAGGCTGGCTCTACGCGGCAGCGGTGCTGGACCTATAGCAGTCCCACCCTGGCAGCGACTCAAGTCAAACCCGCAAAGTGTGAGCGTGGCAGCATCCAGCGACCGGGTTGACCGGGAAGTTCAATGAATCCGAAGTGCTGGTAAAACGCAGCCGCTTTGGGCGATTTCGCGTCGACGACGATGGCTGCCACCGCTAGCGTTTCGCTGGCGGCGGCAACGCGCTTGCAAGCATCTGCCAGCAGGATCGAACCGAGTCCTTGTCCATGGAACTGTTGATCCACGGCCAGGCGGCCGAGTAATGCCACTGGCACCGGGTAGCGGGGCAGTTTTTTACGCCACGTCTCAGGCAGCGTCTCAGCGGCGATGCTGGCGGCGCTGAGCGTGTAAAAACCGGCAACCACTTGGAGTTGCCCGGCTGGGCTGGCCACAAAAACCCGCGCCACACCACGCTTGATGTCCTGGTTGGCATAGCGTTGCAGGTATTCGTCGAGCGCTTTCTCACCACAATCGAGACCAGACGTCTGCGCATCGCTGTCAAGCGCGCGAATGAAGCAGGCCACTTACTGCACCTGCTTGGCGTGACGGACGAACGCGCGCTGCAATGCTGCGTTGGCTCGGGCCGGTGTATCCAGTGCGTCAAGGAATGCTGCGAAATCATCCTGAGACAGGGTGATCGCTTCGTGCGCCTGCACGACCGCCTGAGCTTGTTCGATCGCGTTTCTGAGCACAAATTCGGACACGCTCATATGGGCATACGCAGCAGCCTTGTCGAGCAAACGGCGCATCTCCTGATCACAGCGGATGTGCAGACGGGTGTCTTTGGCAAGGGTCGTCATAGCAAACTCCTAATGGCTGATAGCAAATTGTGCGCCATTTGTGCGCACACGGTCAAGTCGAGCCTGACCCACTTGCGCGACAAACTCCGTCCTTGCCGGTGCTGCACCGTTACAACCTTGACATCCTCCCCGCCCTAACAAGCTGCTGAAATATTCCAAGCCGAAACCATCCCTACGGGCGCATTCAGGAGCGCATGGTTGACCTGAAGGACAAGGTGATCAAGCCGCTGATTCAGAAAGCTGCAAGCTACGACATTGAGCTGGACGAGCTGGCGCTGTACGCCTACGCCAAGCACGCGCAAGAGCGCAACGCCCAGATTGCCAAGCTGCGCAGCGATATGCCGGACAACGGCTCGGGCATGAGCAACTGGATCAGGCGGGCATGAAGGCTCAGTATGAGGAGCTTCACAAGCTGCTGATGGACCTGAACGCGATGCGGCGCAAGCTGCAACTGGGCGCAGGCCTGATCGAGCAGCAGGAGCACGACGCATGGGCGGGCGCCTACGAGAACTACGTGCCACTGCGCGGGTTTGAGGCGGTGGACTTGGACGGCAAGGAGCCGCCAAAGAGCGGGCGCGGCACGGGCGGCGGCTACAACATTCGCGGCAAGGAGGCGATGCGCGCCAAGGGCCGGCAGTCCAAGGCGGCGGACATCATCGAGAACATCATCACCGACTATGAGAAGGCGGTGATCCGGGCTGAGAAAAACGATGTGGCGTTGCGCTTCATCAAGCTGGCGCAAGACAACCCCGACCCGGCGCTGTGGGAGCTGGATGCCACGCGCACCCGCGTCTCGCTTGACCGGGCCACAGGCCGGGTGACAAAAGAGGCGGCAGCCGACAAGGGCGAGGTGTGCAAGGCTTCGATCCTCAAGCGGTTGGCAAAGGGTGAGCGGTGAATGGTGGCCACCGACCAAGCCCACCGATCGAGACGCCTGGGCATGGGCCGCGCCCGAGTGCGGGCGGTATGGCTGGGGGTGAATGTGCAGGATGTGCCCCCGTTTCGGCTTTTGATGCCCCAAAAGGTGCCCCCGAAATAGTCCGGAATGTGGCGTCCTTCACCGGACGCCGATGCACTGTCAAAGTGCTGTTCTCATAGGGAAAAAGGAAAGGGGCCGCACGTCTTTAGAACTGTGCGGCCCCTCAAGTGGTGCCCGGGGCCGGAATCGAACCGGCACGCCTTGCGGCGGGGGATTTTGAGTCCCCTGCGTCTACCAATTTCACCACCCGGGCGGGATTGGGAAAGCTTGAAATTATGGCACAGTGACGCCCATGAAATACCCCACCATCGAAGACGCGATCGGTCAGACACCGTTGGTGGCGCTGCAGCGCATTGGCATCACCGAGCACCGCGCGCGGGGCAATGTGCTGCTGGGCAAACTCGAAGGCAACAACCCGGCGGGTTCGGTGAAAGACCGGCCGGCGGTGTCCATGATCCGGCGCGCCGAGGAGCGTGGCGAAATCCAGCCAGGGGACACGCTGATTGAAGCCACCTCGGGCAACACCGGCATTGCGCTGGCGATGGCGGCCGCCATCAAGGGTTACCGCATGGTGCTGATCATGCCGGAGGACCTGTCGATTGAACGCGCGCAGACCATGAAAGCCTTCGGCGCCGAACTCATCCTCACGCCCAAAAGCGGCGGCATGGAAAGTGCACGCGATCTGGCCGAGCGCATGCAGCAAGATGGCAAGGGCCGCGTGCTGGATCAGTTTGCCAATGCCGACAACCCACGCGTGCATTACGAGACCACCGGCCCCGAGCTGTGGAAGCAGACCAAGGGGCGCATCACCCACTTCGTGAGCGCGATGGGCACCACCGGCACCATCACCGGCGTTTCGCGGTTTCTGAAAGAGAAAAACCCGGCGGTTCGCATCGTGGGTGCCCAGCCCAGCGAGGGCTCGCGCATTCCCGGCATTCGCAAGTGGCCGACCGAATACCTGCCCAAGATTTACGACCCGAGCCATGTCGATGAACTGGTGCAGGTGAGCCAGCGCGATGCCGAGGAAATGTGCCGTCGTCTGGCGCGCGAAGAGGGCATTTTTGCTGGCATTTCGGCAGCCGGCGCCTGCTGGGCGGCGTTGCAGGTGGCGCAGCAGGTGGAAAACGCAACCATCGCCTTCATCGTCTGCGACCGGGGCGACCGCTACCTGTCCACCGGCGTGTTCCCGGCGTGAACACGGCGCCAGACGGTCCCCGTTTCTGCCCCCAGTGCGCCACCCCGCTGAGGCGGGTGGTTCGCCCGGAAGATGGCGGCGACAAGGAGCGCCTGCGCTGCGCCGACTGCGGGTACACACACTGGAACAACCCAACACCGGTGCTGGCGGCCATCGTCGAGCTGGATGGCCTGGTTCTGCTGGCGCGCAATGCCGCCTGGGAACACCGCATGATGGGACTCATCACCGGATTCATGGAGGCCGGTGAAACGCCCGAAGAGGGCATTCGCCGGGAGATCGCGGAGGAGACCAGCCTGAGCGTGAGTTCGCTCGCGCTGGTGGGTGTGCACGATTTCCAGCGCATGAACCAGATCATCATCACTTACCACGCGGTGGCGCATGGGCGGGTGCAACTCTCGCCCGAGCTGGCCGAATACCGGCTGCTGCGGCCCGAGCAGGTGAAGTGCTGGCGCGCTGCCACCGGTCTGGCGCTGGCCGACTGGCTGCGGGGCCGGGGCTTTGAGCCGGTGTTCCTGGACACGCCGTCGGGCTGACGGATCCGCTGCATCCGCCAGATTCTTCACGGGTGGCTCGGGCGGCCTGCGGATTAAAATTAGCGGCTTCGCCCAGGACTCATCATGCACGCAGACAAAGAACTCGATGCCCGTGGACTCAACTGTCCACTGCCCATTCTGAAAGCCAAGAAGGCGCTGTCGGAAATGCTCAGCGGCCAGACGCTGCGCGTGGTCTCGACAGACGCGGGCTCGGTGCGCGACTTCCAGGCGTTTGCCAAGCAGACGGGCAATGAGCTGGTCGAGCAGCGCTCCCAGGGCAACGAACACATCTCGCTGATCAAGCGCCGCTGAATTCCGGCAACACACGGACTGCTCCTGGCTTCACCCCATGGACGTGTTGCTGGTTGATCCGATGGTGCCCGAGGCCTTGGCTTGGTTGCAGGAACGCCACGACGTGAGTTTCCGGCCCGAATGGGGCGACGATGTGGCCGAGTTGCTGCGCCACATGCACGGCACGCGCGCGGTCCTGTTGCCGCCGCAGGTGATCGTGTCGCAGGCCTTTCTGGATGCCTCAGCCAAGTTGCGGCTGGTGGCCCGCCTGCAGATTTCCCGGGACAACACCGATCTCGATGCCTGCGCCCGTCGCTCGGTGCGGGTGGTTCAGGCCCGCAGCGCCACGGTGCGCTCCAACGCCGAATACCTGCTGTATGGCCTGCTGATGCTGTATCGGCGCGGCATGGTCAGCGCCTTGCTCGGGCGCAAGATTTCGCACATTCGCATGGGCCGCGAGCTGGCCGGCAGCACGGTGGGGTTGCTGGGTCTGGCGCCGGTGGCGCACACGCTGGCTCCCATGCTCAGGAGCCTGGGGGTGTGTCTGGTGGGCTACGACCCGGCGATACACCACGCAGCGCCGATCTGGAACAAGCTCGGCGTGGAACCAGTCACCATGCATCAGCTGCTGGCGCGCTCGGATGCGGTCTCGCTGCAGATGGTTTATGCCGCGCGCTTTCGGGGCCTGATCGGTGAGCGTTTGCTCAGCCATTGCAAGCCCGGTCAGCTCTGGGTAGGCGTGAGCCGCAGCGCGCTGTTCGAGCCCGAGGCACTGGCGCTGGCGCTCAGCGACGGCCGGATCGACGCCTGCCTGCTCGACGGCGCCAGCCCGGCGTTCGCCGCGCCCGGCACCCCGCTGCACAACCTGCCCAATCTTCACCTCACGCCGCGCCTGGGCTCGCACACCCGGGAGGCCAAGCTGCGCGCGAGCTGGTTCGTGGCGCACCGCATTCATGAAACGCTTTCTCCAACGCTGGCGCGCGAAGAAGGCCGACACAGCGATTTCTCGCTACTGGACAGCCTGGACTACGCCGAGCCGCAGGGCCCGCCGACGGTCCCGCCCTCGCCGTGGGAACCCATCGAAAACCGGCAGCCCTGAGCTTGCGCTCACAGGCGCGCCAGTTGCTCGCGCAACTTGATCAGCGTGGTGCCGAAGTCGGCTACACGCTTCTTTTCCTGCTCGATCACTGCCACCGGTGCCTTGGCCACGAAGGCTTCGTTGCCCAGCTTGCCGTTGGCCTTGGCGATCTCGCCCTCCAGCCGCGTCACCTCCTTGGACAAGCGAATTTTTTCGGCTGCTACGTCGATCTCCATGAACAGGCACAGGCGCGCCACTTCGTCGCCGCTGCCCACCACCGCCACCGGCGCCGCCTGCGCCGCAGTCGCCCACTCGGCCTCGGCAGCAAACACCCGCACTTCACTCAGCTTGGCTAGCGCTTGCAGCACCGGGGCCGCAGCCGTCATGAACACCGCGTCGCCCAGCACGTACAGCGGCAGGCGGGTGGCGGGGGATACGTTCATCTCGCCGCGCAAGGTTCGGCAGGCATCGACCAGGCCCTTGAGCTTGCTCACATGGGCCTCGGCCTCGGCATCGATGCGCTCGGGCTGGCTCACCGGGTAGGCCGCGATGCTGACCGACACGGCGCGCTCTGTGTCATCGGAAGTCGCGGGGGCGGACCGCCCCGCGACGGGCGCTACCTTCTGCCAGAGTTCTTCGGTGATGAAGGGAATCACCGGGTGTGCGAGACGCAGGATGGTCTCCAGCGTGCGAATGAGTGTGCGCCGCGTGGCGCGCTGCTGTGCTTCGTTGCCGGTGTTGATCTGCACCTTGGCGATTTCCAGGTACCAGTCGCAGAACTCGTTCCAGACGAAGTCGTAAATCGTGTTGGCCACGTTGTCGAGGCGGTACTCGGCAAAGCCCTTGGCAACCTCGGCCTCCACCCGCTGCAGGGTGGAGACGATCCAGCGGTCTGCCTGGCTGAATTCGAGGTAACCACCGGGCAGGCATTCGGCCGCGCCGTGCTCTTTCAGCCCGCAGTCCTGGCCTTCGCAGTTCATCAGCGTGAAGCGGGTGGCGTTCCAGAGTTTGTTGCAGAAGTTTCGGTAGCCCTCGCAGCGCTTGCTGTCAAAGTTGATGCTGCGCCCCAGCGATGCGAGCGCGGCGAAGGTGAAGCGCAGCGCGTCGGCGCCGTAGGCCGGAATGCCATCGGGGAATTCCTTTTCGGTCTGCTTGCGCACCTTGGGCGCGGTCTCGGGCTTGCGCAGGCCGGTGGTGCGTTTGTCCAGCAGCGGCGCGAGCGCGATGCCGTCGATCAGGTCCACCGGGTCGAGCACGTTGCCTTCGGACTTGCTCATCTTCTGGCCCTGCGCGTCGCGCACCAGGCCGTGGATGTAGACGTGCTTGAACGGCACGCGTCCGGTGAAGTGGGTCGTCATCATGATCATCCGGGCCACCCAGAAGAAGATGATGTCGTAGCCTGTGACCAGCACGGTGCTGGGCAGGTAGAGGTTGTAGTCCTCGGTCGCGCCTTCCTGCTGGTTCGGCCAACCCATCGTGGAGAACGGCACCAGAGCAGACGAGTACCAGGTGTCGAGCACGTCGTCGTCGCGCCGCAGCGTCTTGCCCGGCGCCTGTGCCTGCGCCTCGGCTTCGTTGCGCGCCACATACACCTGGCCCTGCTCGTCGTACCAAGCCGGAATCTGGTGGCCCCACCAGAGCTGGCGCGAGATGCACCAGTCTTGGATGTTGTTCATCCACTGGTCGTAGGTGTTGACCCAGTTCTCGGGCACGAACTTCACCTCGCCCGATTTCACGGCCTCGATCGCCTTGTCAGCGATCGAGGTGCCGCTGGTGTTGTTGGCGTTGCCCCTGGACTGCATCGCCACGAACCACTGGTCGGTCAGCATCGGTTCGATCACCTGGCCGGTGCGGGCGCAGCGCGGCACCATGAGCTTGTGTTTCTTGGTCTCCACCAGCAAACCCGCAGCCTCCAGATCGGCCACCACCGCCTTGCGCGCCTTGAACCGGTCAAGCCCGCGGTACTTTTCGGGCGCGTGGTCGTTGATGGTGGCGTCCAGCGCCAGCACGCCAATGATGGGCAGCTGGTGGCGCTGGCCCACCGCGTAGTCATTGGCGTCGTGCGCGGGGGTTACCTTGACCACGCCGGTGCCAAAGGCGCGGTCCACGTAGTCGTCGGCGATCACCGGAATCTCGCGGTCGCACAGCGGCAGGCGCACGTACTGGCCAATCAGGTGCGTGTAGCGCTCGTCTTCCGGGTGCACCATCACCGCCACGTCGCCCAGCAGGGTTTCCGGGCGCGTGGTGGCCACGGTGAGCGAGCCGCTGCCGTTGGACAACGGGTAGGCGATGTGCCAGAGGAAGCCGTCTTCCTCTTCGCTCTCCACCTCCAGGTCGGACACGGCGCTCATCAGCACCGGGTCCCAGTTCACCAGCCGCTTACCGCGGTAAATCAGGCCCTGCTCGTAGAGGCGCACAAAGGTCTCGGTGACCACGGTCGACAGCTTGTCGTCCATGGTGAAGTACTCGCGGCTCCAGTCCACGCTGTCGCCCATGCGGCGCATCTGCGTGGTGATGGTGTTGCCGCTCTGCTCCTTCCATGCCCAGACCCGGGCCACGAAATTCTTGCGTGCCTCTGCGGGCGTGGGGCCCATGTCGTGGCGGCTGATGCCCTGTTCCTGCAGCTGGCGCTCCACCACGATCTGGGTGGCAATGCCGGCGTGGTCGGTGCCGGGCACCCACACGCTGTTGAAGCCCATCATGCGGTGGTAGCGGGTGAGGCTGTCCATGATGGTCTGGTTGAACGCATGGCCCATGTGCAGCGTACCGGTCACGTTCGGGGGCGGCAGCTGGATGGCGAACGCTGGCGCGCCTGCCTTGGGCGCGCCGGTGCCCCGAAAGCCCGCCACCCCGTAGCCGCGCCGCTCCCACTCGGGCCCCCAGAGGGCTTCGAGTGCGGCCGGCTCGAAGGACTTGGACAGGCTGTTCAGGCCAGGCTGGTCGGGGGCGGTGTGTTGCATGCTGAATGGGGGAGTTTGGTGGGGCGCTGCGGCCCGGGCGAACCTTTGATTTTACGGGGGCCACCGCCAGCCAGCGGGCCTGCTGGGACTCCGAGGCGCTGCATCCCATTGCGGTCCGCAGCCTTGCCCATAATCAGCGGCTGGCGCCAAAAGCGTTTGGCGCCATTCCCCCGACCCGGGAATTCCCTGTC
>JAIFNE010000221.1 GCA_020047875.1 Hydrogenophaga sp. | reverse complement strand
GGGGGGCAGCGACCCGCGCAGCGGCGGAGCGTGGGGGCCCAATCACTCCGCCGGCCAGCGCCGCCGAAACATGCCGTGGCCTTCCATGTGCAGCACCTGCTCACCGTGCTGGTTGAACATTTCCCAGGTGGTGCGCACCAGGCCCACGTCGCGGCGTTTGCTCATCGGGCGCGTCTCCAGAACCGTTTGCCGCAGGCTCAGCGTATCGCCCGGGAACACCGGCTTGAGCCAGCGGATGTTCTCCAGCCCTGGCGAGCCCAGGCTGGCGGATTCGTTCAGAAAGTTGGTCACCATCAACTTCATGGCCAGGCTGCAGGTGTGCCAGCCGCTGGCACACAGGCCGCCAAACACCGATGCCTTGGCGGCCTCGGCATCGAGGTGAAACGGCTGCGGGTCGAACTGGCGCGCAAAGGCCACGATCTCCTCTTCGGTCGGCGACAAGCTGCCAAGGTCCCGCACCTGGCCAACCGCCAAGTCTTCCCACCAGATCTTGATGTGCGGGCTTTGTTCGGGTGTGGTGGCGGTCATCTCAGCGTGCTCCAGAAACATCAATCAAGCTCATGGTGGTGTAACTCGCGGCGTCCGACAGCAGCCAGACGATGGCCTGCGCCACCTCGTCGGCGCTGCCACCGCGCTGCATCGGTACCTGATGCTGCAGCGATTTCACCCGGTCGGGCAGGCCGCCGGAGGCGTGAATGTCGGTATCGATCAGCCCCGGGCGCACCGCGTTGACGCGAATACCCTCGGCCGCGACTTCCTTGGCCAGCCCCAGCGTCAGCGCGTCGATCGCGCCCTTGCTCGCGGCGTAGTCCACATACTGCCCGGGCGAGCCCAGGCGCGAGGCCGCGCTGGACACGTTCACGATGGCGCCGCCCGAGCCGCCATGCCGCGTGCTCATGCGCCGCACCGCTTCGCGGGCGCACAGCATCGAGCCGATGACGTTGATATCGAACATGCGGCGCCAGCGCGCCACGTCCATCTCGTCCAGGCGCGCGGTGACGTCGACCACGCCAGCGTTGTTCACCAGCCCGGTCAGCGGCCCGAGCCTGGCGTCGATCCGCGCGAACATGGTCATCACCTGCGCCTCGTCGGCCACATCGGCCTGCACCGCCATTGCGGTGCCGCCCTCGGCGCGGATCGCGCGCACCACCTCGTCGGCGGCGAGCGAATTGGCGGTGTAGTTCACCGCCACCTGCCAGCTCCGCTGTGCGGCGAGCCGCGCAGTGGCCGCGCCGATGCCCCGGCTGCCGCCGGTGACCAGCAGCACGCCGCCTCTGGTTTTGTTGTCTGCGCCTGGCTCGCCCATCAACCGTCTCCTGCAACCGTGGTCAAGTTGAAGATCATGGGGCCGCCCGAAAAACCCGCGGTGTCATGAAGGCGACGCTGAATCCATCGTTGTGGCGGCTGGCGACCGCGATCAGGAGTTCCGCGCTGCGATGCGCAGGCTCCGCGTTGGTGCCGCATGACGGTGGCGGCATGACGGCGGGCGACGACGCGGTGCGCCGGACGCAGTTGCCAGTGCACGCGCACTTTGGCGAGCAGGACCACTGGATTGCGCGGGACAGTGTGGAGGCCTTCCGCCAGTCGCAGCCCGGGGTGGCGGCGCAGGTGTGTCCCGCCAACCACGGCTTCAACTGCGATCCGCGCGGTTCGTACAACCGGGCCGCCGCTGCCTTGGCCCTGCAGCGCACGCTCGCGTTTTTGGCCATGCACCTGGGCTGATAAATGCGCTGCCAGCCGGCTCGCAGATCAGCCCCGCAAGCGCTGCAGGTAGCGCCTGCGCCAGAAAAAGACGCTCAGTCCTGCCGCAATCAGTCCCATGGAGGCCATGGCCCACCAGAAGCCCCCTTGCCGGTGGATCAGCGGAATGAAGTCGAAATTCATGCCGAAGATGCCCGCGATCAGGTTGAGCGGCAAAAAGATGGCGGTGAGCACGGTAAGGGTGCGCATGATGTCGTTGGCGCGGTTGCTCTGGATCGAAAAGTGCATCTGCACCGCGGTTTCGGCGTTCTGTTCCAGGCGGCGCACGTGGTGCACCACCCGCTCGATGTGTTCGAGCACGTCGCGGCTGCGCACGCGCAGCAGCTCCAGGCCGCGGTGGCCGCCGGTTTCGTCGTCGGGTTCCCAGCCCGCCAGGGACTCGATCCAGTCCTGCACCGCCGAACGCTGGTCTTCGCAGATGTCGTCGAGCTGGTGCAGCGACATGCGCGCGTGCAGCAGCGAGCCCCAGTTGGTGAAGCGCGTCTTGGGGTGCAGCAACTCGGCTTGCCAGTGGTCGAGCTGGCGCGTGAGTTCGCGCCTGAGCTCCAGGTAGCCATCGACCATTTGGTTGACCACGCGCAGCATCAGGTCGGCCGGGCTGTTTGGCAGGTGAGCCCCCGCCGCTCGTCCGCTGCCGCCGCTGGGCGCACTCAACAGGCGGGTTGCGTACTGTTCGAGTACCGTGCAGTGGGCTGGGTGCACGGTGAGGACCACGCGGTCAAACACCGCGAACCCGACCGGGCTGGTGTCGATGCGACGCAAAACCGGCGGGCCGCCTCGCCTGGCCGGCCGGTTTTGCGCCGGCGGCACCTGGTCGGCCTCGCCCTGACCGGCCGCCAGGCGCCGGAACACCAGAACGTCGTAGCGCGAGGTGTAGTCGAAATGCGAGGGCAGCTGGTTGTTGAGCAGGTCGGACACGTGCAGGTCGACCAGCATCGAGCCGGTCAGGGCCTGCAAAGCCGCCTGCACCTCGCCCAGCGCCAGCTCAAGTTCGCTGCGACTGCAGGCAATCCAGAGGAAGCCGCTGGGTGGCAGCGCGATCGGCAGCGCCGCGGTCTCGCGCGCCTCACCCGGTTGAATGGCGAAGACACGCATGGGTGTTACCGCCGCGCCGCTCAGGCGCGCAGCAGCCGTGCGGCGTCGCGTGCGAAGTAGGTCAGCACGCCATCGGCCCCGGCGCGCTTGAAGGCCAGCAGGCTCTCCATCATCACCGCGTCGTGGTCGAGCCAGCCGTTTTGCGCCGCGGCCTTGAGCATCGCGTACTCGCCGCTCACCTGGTAGGCGAAGGTGGGTACGCGGAATTCTTCTTTCACCCGGCGCACGATGTCCAGATACGGCATGCCGGGCTTGACCATCACCATGTCGGCGCCCTCGGCGATGTCCAGCGCCACCTCGCGCAGGGCCTCGTCGCTGTTGCCCGGGTCCATTTGATAGACCTTCTTGTCGGCCTTGCCCAGGTTGGCGGCCGAGCCCACCGCGTCGCGAAACGGACCATAGAAGGCGCTGGCGTACTTGGCGCTGTAGGCCATGATGCGGGTGTGCACCAGGCCCCTGGCCTCCAGCGCGGCGCGGATCGCGCCAATGCGTCCGTCCATCATGTCGCTGGGTGCCACCATGTCCACTCCTGCCTCGGCCTGGGTGATCGCTTGGCGCACCAGCACCTCCACCGTGGGGTCGTTCAGGATGTAGTTGTGCTCGTCCAGCAGGCCGTCCTGCCCATGGCTGGTGAAAGGGTCCAGCGCCACGTCGGTCATCACGCCCAACTCGGGAAATCGCTTCTTGAGTTCACGCACCACCCGCGGCACCAGGCCGTCGGGGTTGGTGGCTTCCTGGCCATCGGGCGTCTTGAGTGAGGGGTCGATCACCGGGAACAGCGCCATGGCCGGGATGCCCAGGGCCACACAGTCTTCGGCCACCGGCAGCAGCAGGTCCAGACTCAGCCGCTCCACGCCGGGCATCGAGCCCACCGCCTCCCGCCGCTGTTGGCCATCCAGCACGAACACGGGGTAGATGAAATCCGCCGTGCTGAGGCGGTGCTCGCGCACCAGATCGCGGGTGAAGCCGTCGCGACGCAGGCGGCGCGGGCGGGAAATGGGATAGGGGGCAGGGGTGTGCATGCCCGGTATTGTGGCAAAGCCGCCCGGTTTGGTCGGCGCGGCGGCGGGTCTGCCCGCGCTGCCGCACCCCCAATAAGTCGGGAGCGCGTGTCGAACCGCACGCGGGTAAGTCTTTGTGTTGCCTTGCTCGTGCGGTTTGGTGCCATCATGGAAACTTATTGAAATGCCGTCGATCTGCTGGATTCACCGGCCAGACCGGCGGCTGTGCCCAGGCACCTCTTCCAAGAAACCGAACGCTCTATCCGTTGTCATGTTGCAATCCAAGAACAGCACCACCAGCCAGCCGCTACCGCCAGGAAAACCCTCCACCGAGGGTGTGCAGGGCTGGCAGCTGTCTGAGCACTGGCCAGAACTCATCGCGATGCTGGCCGATCAGATCACCGAGGGCGCGAGTGCCTTGCAGTCCTCGCTCGATCAGTTGCTGCAGCGGGAGCGCATTTCTGCGGCTGAGCATCGCGCGCTCAGCTTGCCGGCCGAGCGCGTGAAGGCAGCCGGGTTGAGCGCGCAGCAAATCCATCGGTTCCACAACGGGCGCATCCGGCAATCGCACGAGAAAGTCGCCATGAACAGCCTGGTGGAAGGCGTGTTGCAGGAGCGCAAAAACGAACTGGGTTTGCTGGGTATCGCGCTGCGACGAAAGCTCAAACCGGTCGAGGTGTTGATCGACCCGACCGTGGCCCACACCTTCGTCAATGCGGTGCTCGACTGGGGGCAGGCGTTTGGCAACCGGATTGATGTCCGCATGGACCTCAACCACTGGCCCCAGCACGCCCGCCTGCAGGTGCGGGTGACCCACGACGGCGCACCGCCCTCGAGTTCGCTGTCACCGGACAACCTGCACTGGATGCTGATCTGCCAGATCGCACAGGCCACTGGTGGTGTGGAAATCACCCGAGAGCTGCGCGACGACGGCGTCAGCGTGACCGCGCTGTTCACCCGAACCGTGCAGGCGGTCGATGGCATTTCGGCGGTCGAGCTGTCGGACGATCATTCGTCCATGTTCAAGTCGCTGTCCGGCGTTTACGTGCTGACGATTTCGCCCAGCCTGCAGATTCGCGCCGATGTGCGCGACGCGCTGCGCGAGATTGGCATTGTGTCCGACAGCGTGATGGATTTCGATCAGGCGCGCGATGCTTCGCGCAGCCGCATGCCGAACCTCATCGTGCTGGACTCCGAACTCAAGGGCCCCGCATTCACCGAGTTTCGCGAGCAAATCCTGCGGGAAGTCTTCGAGTTCCCATTCGTGGAGATTTCGCAGGATGACAGTTCATTCGACATGTCGGGATTTGGCGAGTTCTCCATGGCCAAAGTGGGTCGAGGAAACATCCGTGAAGCGCTCGGCACAGCGGTCATGTTCGAACTGGCCAAGATGATGTGAGGCTACCCCTGACATATTTGCGACAGCTGAATTGTCAGATCTGACAGGGTGGATTGCCGCGCCTAGAATTTCTTGCTGTATGATGCTCTCGGGCCTGCCTCTGGCAAGCTCCCCGCTTTTCCTCCCTGAGCGGGTGCCTTGGTGTGTGACAGCAAAAAGGCTTTTCAACCCGGCCTCTGGCCGGGTTTTTTTCGTGTTGGGCCCGTGAGACGCGCTTTGGCACCGTCTTGCCTGGCGGCGGAGCAGGGCTACACTGGCCGCATGCTCTGGGTCAAATCCTTTCACATCGTGTTCGTGGCCAGTTGGTTTGCTGGCCTGTTTTACTTGCCGCGCATTTTTGTCAATCTGGCCATGGTGCCGCCGGAGAGCGTGGCAGAGCGCGAGCGGCTGCTGCTGATGTCACGAAAGCTGATGCGGTTCACCACTTTGCTGGCGGTGCCGGCGGTTGGTCTGGGCCTGTGGCTGTGGCTGGGTTATGGCATCGGCCTGGGCTTGGATCAAACTTGGATGCACGCCAAGCTGGCGTTGGTGTTGCTGATACTTGGCTACCACCACGTCTGCGGTGTCATGCTGCGGCGGTTCGAGCGCGGACTGAACCGCCGCGGTCATGTCTGGTATCGCTGGTTCAACGAGGCGCCGGTGATCATGCTGGTGTTGGTGGTGGTGCTGGTGGTTGTGAAGCCGTTCTGAGCTTGAAGCAGCGTTCTTCCGCCTGGCCGCTGGCCCTGCTCTATGCCGGGCTGATTGTTTACGCCAGCCTGTACCCCTTTACCGGGTGGCGGCTACAGGGCGTGGCGCCCACCGACTTCTTGTTTGCGCCGCTGCCCCAGTACTGGACGGGCTTTGACGTGGTGGCCAACCTGATCGGGTACGCGCCACTGGGTTTTTTGCTGGCGCTGGCCCTGCTGCGGTCGGGCTGGACCGTCTGGACCTGGCCGGTCGCGCTGGCCCTGCCGGTGTTGTTGTCGCTGGGTGTCGAGACGTTGCAGAACCATTTGCCGATGCGCATTCCGTCCAACGTGGACTTCGGACTCAACAGCGCTGGCGCCTGGCTGGGCGCCGCATCGGCCTGGGTGCTGGTGCGGCTGGGCGCGCTGCAGCGCTGGAGCCAGTTCCGCGCCGACTGGTTTGTGCCTGAGGCCCATGGCAGCCTCGTGCTGCTGGCGTTGTGGCCACTGGCTTTGTTGTATCCGCTGCCGGTGCCGTTTGGCCTCGGACAGGTGATGGACCGTCTGGACGCCGGGCTGACTTCGCTGCTCAGTGACACACCGTTCCTGCTTTGGCTACCGGTGCGAACCGACGCCGTGGCGCCCCTCACGCCTTCGGCGCAGGCGCTGTGCGTAGCGCTGGCGTTGCTCGCGCCGCTTCTCATGGGTTACGCCGATATCCGCCATGCGGCGCGGCGGATGGCGTTTCTGGTGCTGTTCTTTTTTGGCGCGCTGGCGGTCGCGGGCTTGTCGTCTGCGCTCACCTACGGCCCGAGTCACGCCTGGTCGTGGATCAGTCCACCGGCGGTGCTGGGCCTGGGGTCGACCGCGATCGCGGGGCTGCTGCTGCTGGCCTTGCCCCGGCGTTGGTGTGGCGTGTTCATGCTGCTGTGTTTGGCCACCACCCTCAGCTTGCTCAACAGCGCACCTG
>JAIFNE010000226.1 GCA_020047875.1 Hydrogenophaga sp. | reverse complement strand
GAGTGGTCGTCGTGCACGATATCGTCGGCCCGCAGCAGCACGTCGCACAGGCCGGCCTCGTAGGCGCTGGGCAGGGGGCATTCGTCCATGTCTTGCAGGGCACCCAGCGGGGTCTGCACCGAGACTTCGGCGCCATCCTGGCGGATCTGCGCCGGCGCAAACACGCCGTGGCCGATGAACTCGGCCACGAAGCGGGTGGCCGGGCGGTGGTAGAGCGCGTAGGCCTCGTCCCACTGGTGCAGATGGCCTTCGTGCATCACACCGATCTGGTCACCAATGGCGAAGGCTTCGAGCTGGTCGTGAGTGACGAACAGGGCGGTGGTGCCCGCCGTCTTGATGATGTTGCGCACCTCGTGCGCCAGTCGCTCGCGCAGGTCCACGTCGAGGTTGGAGAAAGGTTCGTCGAGCAGCAGCAGGCGCGGCTGCGGGGCCAGCGCGCGGGCCAGCGCCACGCGCTGCTGCTGGCCGCCGGAGAGCTCGTGGGGAAAGCGCGCTTGCAGTCCGGCCAGCCCGACCAGCGTGAGCACCTCGGCCACCCGTTGCTCGCGCTGCGCCCGTGGCAGCTTGTCGATGCCAAAGGCCACGTTGCGGCCGATGTCGAGGTGCGGAAACAGCGCGTAGTCCTGAAACACCATGCCGATGCGCCGCTGCTCGGCCGGCATGTGGTGGTGCGCATCGCTCACGCACTCGCCGTCCAGCGTGATGCTGCCCGCGTGGGCACGCTCCAGACCGGCCACCGCGCGCAGCAGCGTGGTCTTGCCGCAGCCCGATGGGCCGATCAGCACACCAATGTCGCCAGCCCGCAGGGCCAGCGACACACCGTCCACCGCGGCGCCGGCTTGGCCGGGGTAGCGCACGCTGAGTTGCGAAACGTTGAGGAACATGCACGCAATTCTAGATGACTACAATTCTCATTTGTGTTGTTCCCGTCTCTGCCGCCTGGCTGAGCGTTCTGCGTCAATCCCCCTGAAACCCTCACCCATGCTGCGCTGGCTGGCCCCCGTTCTGTTGCTGCTGTGCGCGCTGCTGCTGACGCTGCCGGTGCTCAGTGTGGGCGCGTCCTGGCTGCAGTGGGACGCCGCGTCGCGCGATGTGCTGGGCCAAATGGCCCAGACCGTGTTACCCGAATACGCGCTCACCTCGCTGCTGCTGTGCGTGAGCGTGGCGATTGGTGTGGCGCTGGTGGGCATGGCCACGGCCAGCGCGGTGACGCTGTTCGACTTTCCGGGCAGGCGCGTTTTCGAGTGGGCGCTGTTGCTGCCGCTGGCCATGCCGGCGTATGTGGTGGCGTATGCCTACACCGATTTCCTGCAGTTCAGCGGGCCGCTGCAAACCGGGCTGCGCGAGGCCTTTGGGCTGCAGGGTCGCCTGTTTCCCGAGATTCGCAACACGCCGGGCGCGGTCTGGGTGTTCACCTTCACGCTGTATCCCTACGTGTATCTGCTCGCACGCACCGCGCTGGCCGAGCGCGCCGCGCAGCTGATGGAGGCTGCGCGCTTGCTGGGCGCGCCGCTGGCGCGGCGCATTCGCAGCGTGGCGCTGCCGCTGGCGCGCCCAGCGGTGGCCGCGGGCGTGGCGCTGGCCCTGATGGAAACCCTGGCCGACTTCGGCGTGGTCAGCTACTTCGGCATCCAGAGCTTCACCGCGGGCATTTACAAGGCCTGGCTGGCGATGGACAACCGGCTCGCCGCCGCGCAGCTGGCCACCATGTTGCTGGTGACGGTGGCGCTGCTGCTGTGGCTGGAACACCGCGCTCAGCGCCGCTTGCGTTTTGCCACTTTGCGCGGTGGGCGCGGCGGCAGCGCGGAAGCCCAGCCGGTGCGGCTGCGCGGACGCCGCGCCGCGTTGGCGGTGGTGGTGTGCGCCGCCCCGGTGCTGTTCGGGTTCGTGCTGCCGGTGCTGTTCATGCTCAGGCCCTTGCTCGATGGCTGGGAAGAGTTGCCCTGGCGCTCGTTTTTGCAGTGGTCGCGCAACAGCGTCTGGCTGGCGGGCTTGAGTGCGCTGCTGGCCACCACACTGGCGCTGGCGCTGGCCTTTGCCGTGCGCACGCGGCCCAGCTGGACCACGCGCACCGCGGTGCAGCTCACCAGCCTGGGCTACGCGGTGCCGGGTGCGGTGATCGTGGTCGGTTTGCTGCTGCCGGTGGGCTGGATTCAGTCGGTTTGGCCAGATGCTGGCGTGGGTTTCCTGATCACCGCCACCGCGCTGGGCATCGTGTGGGCGTATCTGGTGCGCTTCACGGCGGTGGCGTTGCAAAGCGTGCAGGCCGGTTACGCACGCATGCCCGCCAGCCTCGACGATTCGGCCCGCATGCTGGGCAGCACCGGCTTCGGTCTGGCCTGGCGGGTGCATGCGCCGCTGCTCAAGCGCGCCACCATCGCCGGTGCGCTGCTGGTGTTTGTTGACGTGATGAAAGAGCTTCCCGCCACCCTGGTGCTGCGTCCGTTCAACAGCGACACCCTGGCGGTGATGACCTACCAGCTCGCGCGCGACGAGCGCCTGGGCGAGGCGGCTTTGCCCGCGCTGGCGTTGGTGCTGGTGGGGCTGCTGCCGGTGATCTTGCTCAGCCGAACCCTGAGCCGCCGGTAGCGGCACGGCGATTCCCGGGTTTTCAGAGCCGAGGCGCCCGAGGCTCCTCGAACGCCGCGGCGGTTGTTGTGCGTTGGTGATTCCTGTCAGACAACTGCTGCGCCCAGCGCGTAGCATGGGCGCATGGGCTTTCCGGCTTCTCCCCACCAACCTGGCGCCGCCTTGCGCTTGGCGGTGGCCGCTGCGCTGCTCGTGGCGTGCCTTGGCGGTAGCCGAGCCCAGGCTCAGTCAGTGCTGCCAGATTTCGCCGCGCTCGAAGCCGCCGGCGCCACCGTCGGCGAGATCCGGGTGGTGCCGCAGGACATTTTTGATACCAGCGACCCAGCTGAAAACTACGCGCTGTTCCGGCTGGCCAACACCTTGCACGTGCAGACCCGCGAAGGTGTGATCCGGCGCGCCATCCTGTTCCGGCCAGGCGACCCGGTGTCGGTGCGCGTGATCGAGGAGACCGAGCGTCTGCTGCGGGCCAATGGCTACCTCTACGACGTGTCGCTGCGCCCGGTGGCCGTGCGCGACGGCGTGGTGGACATCGAGGTGGTGACGCGCGACACCTGGTCCCTCAACATCGGCGCGGGCGTGAGCCGCAGTGGCGGCACCAACGCCAGCAACGTGGAGCTCACCGAAGAAAACCTGTTCGGCACCGGCACCCGTCTCAGCCTGCGCCGCACCAGCGACATCGACCGATCCAGCAGCAGCATCGAATACGGCAACGACCGCGCTTTTGGCACCTGGACCGCGGTAGCCCTCAGACACGCCAGCAACAGCGATGGCTCATCCAGCGCGCTGTCGGTGGTGCGACCGTTTTACGCGCTCGACAGCCGCTGGACTGCCGGCGGCGCGGTCACCAGCGACGACCGCATCGACGCCGTCTACAGCAGCGGTGTGATCGCCAGCCAGTACCGCGCCAAGCAGTCGCAGGCCCGGGTCTTTGGTGGCTGGTCGGCCGGTCTGGTGGATGGCTGGGTGCAGCGGCACACCCTGGGGCTGAGCGCGAATCAGGTGCGCTACAGCGCCGAGCCCGGGCGGGTGGCACCCGCCACGCTGCCCGGTGACGACAAGCAGGTGGGACCCTATTACCGTTACGACCTGATCGAAGACCGTTTCGACCGCGAGCTCAACCGCAACCTGGTGGGCCGCCCCGAGTTCTTTGCAGTCGGTCTCAACGCCTCGCTGCAGATCAACTGGGCATCCCGCGCGCTGGGCTCCAGCCGCGACAAGGCGTTCTATTCCGCCTCCGTCAGCAAGGGCTTCGAGCCGGCGCCCGAGCACACCCTCATTGCCCGTGCCGCGCTCAGCGGTGAACTCGCCGCGTCAGGCGGCCAGTACCTCAGCGCGGCGGCCCAGTACTACCGGCCGCAGAGTAGATACCGCCTGTTTTATGCCGCCGCGGTGGGCGACTGGATCACCCGGGCGGGCCCGCTGGATGGCCTGGTGCTCGGGGGCGACAACGGGCTGCGCGGCTACCCGCTGCGCTACCAGAGCGGCGCCCGGCGCATGCTGTTCACCATCGAGCAGCGCTTCTACACCGATGTGTACCCTTGGCGCCTGTTTCGCATTGGCGGCGCGGCCTTCCTGGATGTCGGCCGGGCCTGGGGCGGCTCCAGCACCAACGCGGTCAACCCCGGCTGGCTCAGCGACGTGGGGTTGGGCCTGCGCATCGTCAGCGTGCGCTCGGCTTTCAGCAATGTGCTGCACATCGATCTGGCCATGCCCCTGAGCCGCGACCCTGACATCAGCAAGCTCCAGTTGCTGGTGAAGTCCAAGCAGAGCTTTTAGCGGTCAGCGCTTCCTCCGTCCCCTGCTGTTGCCCAACGGGGTAGCGCATTTTGGGGATCAGCGAAGTGCCCCCAAACTTGGGTTTCGTACCCCCAGATGTGCCCCCACATCCCCTCGAATGACCTTGGGCTGTTCCACAGGTTGGCGCACCAGGAAAACGCGTTCTCATAGGGGAAAAAGAAAAAGCCGGAAGGCTTTGAACCCTTCCGGCTTTGAATTTGGTACCACCGACAGGAATCGAACCTGTATCTAGCGCTTAGGAGGCGCTCGTTCTATCCATTGAACTACGGCGGCACGTCGAGGCGAGATTGTAGAGGTGGGGCGGACGTGGCTCGGGGGGGCGGCGCCGATCGATCGCGTTTTCCTCGCCTGCGCGGGCGCGCAGGGTGAGGCTGCGCGAAAGGTCGTAAAAGATGGAGACGGTACCCAGGGTGCCGGCCAGGCTGCGTTCGTAGGCCAGGTACAGGTCGTTGGACAAGCGCTTGCCCACGGTGAACGCGGCGGCGCTGGTGCTGCCGTCGGCGTTGCTGGATTCGCCGCGCACCGAAAGCTCGTCGAGCCCGAGGGCCCTGGCCAGGCCGCCGTCCAGCGAGTTGCCGTTGCTGGCCAGCAGGGCCAGGGCGGCCTGCTGCAGCACCGCCGCCTCGGCGCCAGCGCCGGTGGCGGGGCGGCCGAGCAGCAGCCAGGCGAGTTTTTCGCCGTCGGGCATGTCGGGTTCGGCGAACAGACGCACGCGTGGCGTTTGCGCGCTGCCGCTGATCTGCACACCCACGCGCTGAGCCTGCGTGGCGGCTTGCACGCCAGCCTGCGGGCGCACCGCAATGATGTCCAGCGTGGGGTCGTCCAGCGGGCCGGTGAAGCGCAGCACGCCGGTCTCGATCGTCAGGCGCTGGCCGTAGGCGCGGTAGGTGCCGCTGACGGCGCGCACCTCGCCCAGCAGGCGCGGGGTGGGCAGGGCTGGCGTGGCGCGCACCGTGAGTTCACCGTCCAGCCGGGTCTGCAGGCCGCGCCCGCTGACCTCGAACGCTGGGCCGAGATCGAGCTCGACCTGCACGTCGGGCTGCACCCGCTGCGCGTCGGGGTCTTCCAGCGCAACCCCCGAGCCGCGCACCACCACGTCGCTGCCGAGCGACGGCGCGAGGTCGTCGGGCAGGGTGATCTGGGCGCTGTCGGCCTTGAGTTGGCCGCGCACGGTGAGCGCCGGGCCGTCGAGTTGAAGGCGCAGCTTGCCTGAGAGGGTGAGTCGGCGGTCGACCCGGGTCGATACGCGCAGGCGATCGGCTGTGGCCTGCAGGTCGATCACGGGCAGGCGTGTGGTGGTGCCGGTTAGCGGACGCCATTCGGCGCTGCCGCTGGCCTCCAGCGTGCCGCCTTGCTCGGTGCCGCGTGCGCCCTCGAGCCGGAAGCGGTCGATGGTGAGGCGCTCGCCGGTGAAGCGGGCACGCATTACGCCGTTGGTGAACGAAATGCCCTCGACCACCGAGCGCAGCGCGAGCTGGTCGGCGTTGAGCGTGCCGCTGTATTGCGGCGCGCCGCGGGTGCCGCTGAGGGCAACCTCTGCCGCCAGGGTGCCGCGCATGCGCCAGCCGGGCGGAGCCAGTGCCGACCACACACCCACCTGCGGCAGAGCGGCGCGCAGTGTGCCCTGCAGCGGTGCGCTGGCTGGCCACCAAGCGTCCAGCCATGAGGTGTCCTGGGGCAGGACGGTACTGCGCTGGCCCAGCTCGGTGCTGAGGTCTGCGCTGGCTTCGCCCAGGCGCTCGCTGCGCCAGCGCAGCTGGGCCTTTATCTGCGAGCCCTGGGCCTCGAGTGCGATGCGCGCGGTCTGCACGCCAGCGGCCACCCGCGCGCCTGCGGCCCCGCCGGTACCGGTTTCGGGCAACACGGTGAGGTCGCCGCTGCTGCGCTGCAGCTGGGCCGAGAGTTTCAACGGCGCGGCTGCCGTGGCGGGAAGCAGCAGGTCCCATTGCCCGTCAAACACCAGATCGCCGCCCATCCCGGCTGCGGCCATCGGGCCGAGCCTGGCGCCCTCTGCCGTGGCCAGGGCGTCGACCCAAGCCAGCGGCAGGCCTTGCAGCCGGCCGCGGGTCTGAAGCCCCTGGCCCTGCCAGGCCAGGCTGTCCCAGACCAGGCTCAGCGGCTGGTCGCCCAGGGTGGGCAGGGTCGTTTTGGCCGCATCACCCACCGCGCGCACCGACGGCAGCAGGCTGAGGCGGCCGGCGCCAGCGTCCAGCTTGGGTGTCGGCGCTGAGCCGGTGGTGTCGGATGACCAGCGCAGGGCGATGGGCTGGGGGCTGTGCAGCGTCCAGTCGGTGATGCGGTCGCTGCGCGAACGGTCGCTCGCCAGAATGTGCAGCCGCTGCAATGCCAGCGTGCCACGTTGCCAGGCACTGGCCAGCGGCGCGGCCGCCGTGTTCAGGCGCAGGCGGGCGGCGGTGTCGATCTGGGCGCGCCAGGGCGCCTGGGTGGCGCTGCCGAGCAGCTCGATCTGCAGGTCGTCGAGCGGGCCGGTGGCGCGTAGGCGGGCGTCGGCCAGCGCGATCGGCTGGCCCATGCCGTCCGCCGGTTGCCAGAGCAGCCGGGGGACGTTGAGCGTGAGCTGCACCTGGGGCGCGGCGTTGAACGCGGGCCGCCCGGCACCCCTCGGGTAGCCGAGTGCACCCAGCCCGCCCGTCCACTGCAGCGCGAGCTGGGCTTTGCCCTGTGGTGCCAGACCGGCGAGGGGTGCGAGGGCGGTTGTCAGCGCCGGGCCCACCAGCGGGAGCGCTTGCAGCGAACGCAGCCAGGCCAGCGTGCGCGCGGCGTCGTCCAGCCGCAGACCCATCTGGCCCTGGCCGCGGTCGTGTGCGAGCTGGGTTTTCCACTCTCCCTGTGTGCCGGGCAGGCTGAGCTGGCCGCTGCCGTCCCAGGCGCGGCTTGCGGTGTCGAAGCGGCCGCGCAGCTGGAGCTCGGCGTCGGTCAAAAGTAGGCGCGCCTCAGTCAGGTCGAGCACGCCCTGGGTGGCGTCTGCGCCCGTGGGCAACCAGCGGCCCTGGGCGCGCAGCTCGCGCAGGCCCATGCCCGCCAGGGCGCCGGCCGGTTGCCGCCCGGCTGGCTGAATGCGGGCCTCGATCGCCACCGCGCGGTTTGGGCCGGTGCGGGCGGCGAGGGTGCCGTCGAGTGAAGCAGGGGACAGCGTGCTCCAGAGCAGGGCGGGGTTGATGCGGCGCGCCGTGAGCTTGCCCTGCCAGCTGTCCAGCGCGGTGCCGCCCTCTGGCCGCCGCCCCAGTTCGCCCTCGGCCTGCAGGCTGCCGCCGCCCAGCTCGGCCTGCAGGGCATCGACGCGCCAGCGCTCGGCGGTCTGGGTCAGCGTGGCTTGCAGGCGCTGCAACGGCAGGCGCTGCCTGTCGGCCGGGCCACTGGCGGTGTTGCGCAGGTCGATTTGCGCGCGCCAGGTGTCGCCCTCGGGCGCCGCGCGCAGCGTGCCCGAGAGTTCGGTTTTCGGCGCTTGCGGCCAGAGGCTGGCGAGATTGAGCTGGTGCGCGGTAGCGTCGGCGCTTTGCAGGGGCTGCGCGGCCCAGGGCATGAGCCGCGCGCTGCCGACCAGCGTGGGTGTGGTGCTGGCGGGGTCGTTGGCGGGTGCCACGCGGGCCTGCAAGTCGAGCGCGGCGCTGGCGCCGCTCAGGCTGCCGGTGGCCTGCGCCTGTGCCTCGAGCGCCACGGTGTTGCCGCCCGGCCCGCTGGCCTGCACCGTGCCCTGGGCCTGCAGCCACAGCGGCATGGGCGCCTGCGCGCCGATCGCCAGTTGTCCCTGGTAGCGCCCGTCAGCGATCTGCAGCGAGTCGATGCGCAGGCGGTGTGCGTCTGCCACACCAGGGATTTCCGGGCTGTCGTTGGCGCCGTAGCGATACTCACCCTTGAGATCGGTCAGCACCAGCGGCTGCGCACCGTTGATCTCAACCTGTTGAACCTCGAACGGCAGACTGAGCGCCAGCGGCAGGATGACCGCCTCCAGCGGCTTGGCGGGTGTGTCGGGCGGCGGTCGCTGGTCGGTCACCACCAGCCGCTGCACCACCATCCCCTCGGCGTGCAGGCCGCGCCCGAGCAAGGCATGCCACACCGCTGCACCGCCCAGGCGCAGCGCCACGCCATTGGCCTCCACCGCCAGGCCGTCGCGCGCCCAGCGCAGTTGCGCGATCTCGCCGCCGCCCAGCAGGCTGCCCTGCACACCCTCGGTCTTCAGCGTGCCGGTGCGGGCGCTGCGCTGTTGCGTGAAATCCTGCGCCCAGCCCAGGGAACGCGCCAGCGAGCCCTCGCTGCCGGCCCACCACACGGCCGTTGCCACGCTGGTCACCAGCAGCGCGAGCAAAGGGCCAAGCAGCCAGACGAGCCACCGCCCCACGCCGAGTGACGCGGACTTTCTGGGCGCCGGTGTGGGTTCACTCATGGCGCGGCGTTCAGAAGGTGAAGCCCACGGTCAGGTGAAGCCGCAGGCGCTTGGGCGTTACGCCGTACGCGAGGTCGGCCTGTATCGGGCCCACCGGGCTGTTGTAGCGAACGCCCGCGCCCACGCCGACGCGGGCGCGCAGATCGCTGGGCTGGTCGGCCACCGCGCCGGCGTCGAGGAAAAGCACGGTTTCCCAGGCGGTGCGCTCGCCGTTGCGCACCACCGGGCGCTGCCACTCGACACTGCCCACCGCTAGGTAGCGCCCTGGCGAGACGCCGCCGTCGGCCTGCGGCACGCCGATGTTGCGCAGGCCGTAGCCGCGTACGGTGGTGTCGCCACCGGTCAGGAACAGCTGGGTATCGGGAATCGGTGCATCGCGTTTCGCCCACACCACGCCACCCTGCAGACGCAAGGCGAGCCGGCCTGCCGGCAGCGCAGCGGCGTCTGGCGTGGTGGTGCTGATCGGCCCGGTGCCCACCGGCCAGTAGCCCAGCCAGCGCGCCATGGAACGCACAAACGGCTGTTGCTGCTGGCCCAGCGTGGCGCCCACCCCCAGCTCCACGCTCAGGCCGTGGCCGCTGCTGGGGAATGGCGTGCTGTCGAAACGGCGCCGGGTCCAGGCGTAGTTGGCGGAAATGGCCGAGTCGGTGGTTTCGGGCTTGATGATGCGCAGCACGCTGTTCTTCACCCGCGCGCGGTCGTATTGCAGGAAGAAGCTGCGGTCTTGCTGCGTGGCTTCCTGCGACTGGCCCAGGCGCAGGCGCTGGCTGGTGGTGGTGTCGAAGCCGTCCACCTGGCGCGCCACCTGGGCGCTGGTGATCCAGCGCCAGCCCGCGCGATCCACCGGGGCGCTCCAGAGGGTGCTGAGCAGGCTGTCGTCTCGCTCCAGCCGGAGTTGACTCAGCGCGCGCCAGTCGATGCCCGGTACGCGCAGGTGGGTGTGTTCCAGCGACAGGCGCGCGCCGCTGTCGGTGCTGCCGCCCACGCCGAACACCAGTTTTTGCTGCTTGCCCTCGCGCACCTGCACCACCACCGGCGCTGGCTCACCGCTGGCCTGGGGTTCCATCGTGACAAATACCGAGTCGAAATACCCGGTGTCGGCGAGGCGCTGCTGCGCGGCCTGCAGGTTGTTGAGGTTGTAGTCGGTGCCGGGTGCGAGGCCCGCCAGGCGCACCAGGCGCTCCACCACCGCCGGGTCGTAGCGCCCGATGCCCTCCACCCGCACAGCACCCACCTGCACCGGTGGGCCCGAATCGAGTTCGAGGTAGAGCCGCGCGCTGTGGTCCAGGGGATCGATGTCGGCCAGGCTGTTGTAAACCCGACCGCCCGGGTAGCGCTGGGCGGTGAGCGCGCGCACCGCCTGCGACTTGGCGTTGTCCCAGGCCACCTGGGTGAACGGGTCGCCCACGATGGCAGCGCTGCGTTCAATGGCCTCGCGCTGGGAAGCGGCTTCGGGCGCGGTGGCGATGTCGCCACGGAAGTAGACCTGGGCCGAGGCGATCCGGGTCTGGGGGCCGGGCTCAACCTGCAAGATGACCGTGCCCAGAAACGGCCGGCTGTTTTCGGGCATTGGCGCTGCCGTTGCCGCTGTCAGGTCCACCACGATCTGGGGTGAAAAGTAGCCTTGCGTGCCCAGCAGATCCCGAAGGTTGTCTGGTGCCTGCGCCAGCAGGCGGCTGAGTTCCGGGGCGTCGAGGTCGCGCAGCGTTCGAAAACGCTGCAGCTCCAGGTGGCGCAGCAGGAAATCCCGCAGGCTCTGGGGCGCTTGCAGATCGATGGCAAAGCGCGGCTCGGGTGGCGGGCGGCTGGCGCCGGTGCGCGCGGCGCGCGGCGCGCTGGCGGGGCTTGCGCTGTTGTCGGTTGCCGCGGCGGGCTCGCCGTGCAAGGGCTCTTCAGCTGCCAGGGCGGCGGTATCTGTAGAAGCGGGCATTTGCGCCCTGGCGAGCGACGGCGGCAACAGTCCGCACAACGTCAGCAGCAGGAGCCAGCGTGTGCTCCGCACACGGAGGACGGCTGCGGGGTTCATGGATGCCTATTTCGAGAGCATGCGCATGGTGTCTTCCAGTCCCTTCAAGGTCAGCGGAAACATGCGCTGGCCGACGAGCTGCTGGATCACACCAATGCTCTGCCTGTATTGCCAGACACCCTGCGGCTCCGGGTTCACCCAGGCAAATTTCGGGAACGCGTGGGTGAGGCGCTGCAGCCATTCGGCGCCCGCTTCCTCGTTGTTGTATTCCACGCTGCCGCCGGGCTGAAGGATCTCGTAGGGACTCATGGTGGCGTCGCCCACGAAGATCAGCTTGTAGTCTTTGTTGTACTTGCGGATGATGTCCCAGGTGGGGAACTTCTCGGCGTAGCGGCGGCGGTTGTTCTTCCACATGAAGTCGTAAACGCAGTTGTGGAAGTAATAAAACTCCAGGTGCTTGAACTCGCTCTTGACCGCCGAAAACAGCTCCTCAACGCGCTGGATGTGCTCGTCCATCGAGCCGCCCACGTCCATCAGCAGCAACACCTTCACGTTGTTGTGTCGCTCCGGGATCATCTTGATGTCGAGCCAGCCGGCGTTGGCCGCGGTGCTGCGGATGGTGTCGGGCAGATCGAGCTCCAGCTCGTTGCCCTCACGCGCGAACTTGCGCAGGCGACGCAATGCCACCTTGATGTTGCGCGTGCCCAGCTCCTGCGTGTCGTCGTAGTCCCGGTAGGCGCGCTGCTCCCAGACCTTCACCGCGCTTTTGTTGCCGCCCTTACCGCCAATGCGCACGCCCTGCGGATTTTTGCCACTGTTGCCAAACGGCGACGTGCCGCCGGTACCAATCCATTTCGAGCCGCCTTCATGGCG
>JAIFNE010000025.1 GCA_020047875.1 Hydrogenophaga sp. | reverse complement strand
ACATGGCATTGGTAGAAGTGAAGGTCCCGGACATTGGGGATTTTGACGAGGTGGCTGTGATCGAGCTGCTGGTGAAGCCGGGCGACACCGTAGCGGCCGAGCAGTCGCTGATCACGGTCGAGTCGGACAAGGCGTCGATGGAAATTCCCTCGAGCACGGCCGGCGTGGTCAAGGAACTGCGTGTGGCGCTGGGCGACAAGGTGAAGCAGGGCTCGGTGGTGCTGGTGGTGGAGGCTGCGGGTGCCGTTGCCACAGCCCCCGCAGCGGTTGCGGTACCTGCGCCTGCTCAGGCGCCCGCTGCGGCACCAGCGGCCGCTCCGGCTCCTGCGGCAGCGGCCAGTGGCGGTCGGGTTGAGGTCATGGTGCCGAACATCGGCGACTTCAAAGACGTGGCGGTGATCGAAGTCTTCGTCAAGCCTGGCGACATGATCAAGGTTGAACAAAGCCTGATCACGGTCGAGTCGGACAAGGCCTCGATGGAAATTCCGTCGAGCCACGCGGGTGTGTTGAAGGAACTCAAGGTCAAGGTGGGTGACACGGTCAACATCGGTGACCTGCTGGCAATTCTGGAAGGCGCTGGCGGTGCTGCCGCGCCTGCGCCGGCTGTGGCCGCTGCGGCGGCAGCGCCTGCGGCTGCAACGGTGGCCGCGGTTGCCACCGTGGCGGTCGTCGCTGCACCTGCGGCTGCCGTACCGGCTCACAACCCCACCGCTGTGCCAGCGACTGGCCTGCCACATGCTTCACCCTCGGTGCGCAAGTTCGCCCGCGAGCTGGGCGTACCGCTGGCTGAGGTGAAGGGCTCGGGTCTCAAGGGTCGCATCACCGCCGAGGACATTCAGTCGTTCACCAAGTCCGTGATGGCTGGCGCGGTGCAAACCCTGGCGCAAGCGGCCAAGGCACCGGCTTCCACCGTCGGTGGCGGTTCCGAGCTGGGTCTGATCCCCTGGCCCAAGGTCGACTTCGCCAAGTTCGGCCCGATCGAGCGCAAGGAGATGGGCCGCATCAAGAAGATCAGCGGCGCCAACCTGCTGCGCAACGCGGTCATGATCCCGGCCGTCACCAACTTCGACGACGCCGACATCACCGACCTCGAAGCCTTCCGCGTCTCCACCAACAAGGAGAACGAGAAGAGCGGCGTGAAGGTGACCATGCTCGCGTTCCTGATCAAAGCCTGCGTGGCCGCGCTCAAGAAATTCCCCGAGTTCAACAGCTCGATCGACGGCGATGCGCTGGTCTACAAGCAGTACTTCCACATCGGTTTTGCGGCCGACACGCCCAACGGCCTGATGGTGCCGGTGATCAAAGACGCCGACAAAAAAGGCATCTTCCAGATCAGCCAGGAAATGGGCGAACTCGCCAAGAAGGCGCGCGATGGCAAGCTGAGCCCGGCTGAGATGAGCGGTGCCACCTTCACCATCTCGTCGCTGGGCGGCATCGGTGGCCGCTACTTCACGCCCATCATCAACGCGCCTGAGGTCGCCATTCTGGGCGTCTGCAAGAGCAACATGGAACCGGTGCCTGATGCTGCCGCTGTCGCTGACGTGGGACCACCGCGTGATCGACGGTGCCGCCGCGGCCCGTTTCAACGCCTACCTCGGCCAGATCCTCGGCGACTTCCGTCGCGTCTTGCTGTAAAGGAACCGGACCATGGCAATCATTGATATCCAGGTTCCTGACATTGGCGACTTCGACGAAGTGGCCGTGATCGAGCTGCTGGTCAAACCCGGTGACACCGTCAAGGCCGAGCAGAGCCTGATTACCGTGGAGTCCGACAAGGCCTCGATGGAAATTCCCTCGTCTCATGCCGGCGTGGTGAAAGAACTGAGGGTCAAGCTGGGCGACAAGGTCAAGCAAGGCTCGGTGGTGCTGGTGCTGGAAGGTGAGGGCGCTGCCAGTGCGCCTGCCGCGCCAGCCGCAGCGCCTGCGCCGGCACCCGCTGCCGTTGCTGCCTCGGCTCCGGTCGTGGCCCCCGCTGCCGCCAGTTTTGGTGGCAGCGCCGACATCGACTGCGATCTCCTGGTGCTCGGCGCCGGTCCCGGTGGTTACTCAGCCGCCTTCCGTGCCGCCGACCTGGGCCTCAAGGTGGTGATCATCGAGCGTTATGCGCAGCTCGGCGGCGTCTGCCTGAACGTGGGCTGCATCCCGTCCAAGGCTTTGCTGCATGTGGCCGCGGTGATGGACGAGGTGAGCCACATGGCCGACCTAGGCATCGACTTCGGCGCGCCCTCGGTCGACATCAACAAGCTGCGCACCCACAAAGAAAAGGTGATCGGCAAGCTCACCGGCGGTCTCGCGGCGATGGCCAAGATGCGCAAGGTCACCACCGTGCGTGGTTACGGCTCGTTCGTGGGCGCCAACCACGTGGAGGTGGAAGAAACCCAAGGCACAGGCCAGGAAAAAACCGGCAAGAAGCAGACGATTCAGTTCAAGAAATGCATCATCGCCGCTGGCTCGCAGGCGGTGCGCCTGCCGTTCATGCCGGACGATCCGCGCGTGGTCGACAGCACCGGCGCCCTCGCGCTGAAGGAAGTGCCCAAGCGCATGCTGATTCTGGGCGGCGGCATCATCGGCCTGGAAATGGGCACGGTCTACAGCACGCTCGGTGCAGGGCGCCGACCGCGACTTGGTCAAGATCTGGCAGAAGATGAACGCCAAGCGCTTCGACAACATCATGCTCAAGACCAAGACGGTGGGGGCCAAGGCCACACCCGAAGGCATTGAGGTGACGTTCGAGAGCGCAGAACCCGGCGGCACTGCCCCCGCGCCACAGGTCTACGACCTGGTGCTGCAGGCCGTGGGCCGCACACCCAATGGCAAAAAGATCGCCGCCGACAAGGCCGGCGTGGCCGTGACCGACCGCGGCTTCATCAACGTCGACATCCAGATGCGCACCAACGTGCCGCACATCTTCGCCATCGGCGACATCGTGGGCCAGCCCATGCTGGCGCACAAGGCCGTGCACGAGGCGCATGTGGCAGCCGAGGTCATCGCCGGTGAACTGCAGGGCAACAAGGAGCTGGCCGCGGCCGCCTTCAACGCCCGCGTGATCCCCAGCGTGGCCTACACCGACCCCGAAGTGGCCTGGGTGGGCCTGACCGAAGACCAGGCCAAGGCACAGGGCATCAAGGTCAAGAAGGGCCTGTTCCCGTGGAGCGCCTCGGGCCGCGCCATTGCCAACGGTCGCGACGAGGGCTTCACCAAGCTGCTGTTCGAGGATTCGCCCGAGGCCCACGGCCACGGCAAGATCCTGGGTGGCGGTATGGTGGGCACCCACGCAGGCGACATGATCGGCGAGATCGCACTGGCCATCGAGATGGGCGCAGACGCCGTGGACATCGGCAAGACCATCCACCCGCACCCCACGCTGGGCGAGAGCATCGGTATGGCGGCGGAGGTGGCGCATGGCAGTTGTACCGACTTGCCGCCTGCGAAGAAGTAAGCAGATCTGAGGCCTGAAGACGGAAAGCCCGAACCGCCAACGGTTCGGGCTTTCTGCGTTGTGCGGCCAGCGCACGCGTCGTAACCGTGCAGCCGTTCTCCAACAGCACGGGACATGCCGATCTCCCAGGCCTTGCTGGTGTTCAGCGGTGCCCTTGATGCAAAAGGCGCACAGACGGCTCGTCACGCCAGTGACACACATCCGTCATCACCGCTTCATGGCCGGTGTCTACAAACGTCGGTTTCAACCCTCAAAATCAATAGACTGCCATGAGACTGCCGATCCAGCGCACACGCGCCACCCTGTTTGCCCTCTCTATCCTGACGGTTGCAGCGCTTGCTGCTTGCGGTGGTGGCGACGACACGCCCTTACCGGTGGTGGAAGCCACGCCCGCCGGCCTCACGCTGGAAAAAATCGGTGGCTTTGCCCATGCCGGTGGGGCTTCTTCGGCCGAAATCACCGCCTATGACCCGTTAACCAAACGCCTATTCGTCATTAACGGGGCCCTCGCCTCGGTCGACGTGCTCGACCTCAGCAACCCCACCGCACCAACGCTGATCAGCTCAATTTCCGCCGCGTCCATCGGTGCTGGTCTGGCCGCCATCAACAGCGTGGCTGTATTCAACGGTATCGTCGCGCTCGCCGTGGAAGCGAGCCCCAAGACCGGTAACGGTGTGGTGGCTTGGGTACGCGCCAGCGACCTGACCGTGCTCGGCACCGATACCGTGGGTGCCTTGCCCGACATGCTTACCTTCACGCCTGATGGCCGCCACCTGCTGGTGGCCAACGAAGGCGAACCCGACAGCTACAACCAAGTGGGCTCAGTGGACCCGGAAGGCAGCGTGAGCATCATCGCGGTGTCTGGCCTCTCGCCCAGCGCAACCACCTTGACCCGCACTGTCAGCAGCGCCGGTTTCAGCAGCTTCAACAGTCAGATCGGCCAGTTGCGCAGCGCCGGCGTGCGCATCTTCGGCCCCAACGCCAACGTGGCGCAAGACTTGGAGCCCGAGTACATCACCGTCTCTGCCGACGGCAAAACCGCCTGGGTGACGCTGCAGGAAAACAATGCCATCGCTGTGGTGGACATCGACAGCAAGTCCATCACCAGCATCAGGCCACTGGGATTTAAAGACCACAGCCTGGCAGGTATGGGCATGGACGTCAGCAACGAGGACGGCACTCCCAACACCAACAGTGGCACCTCGGCCATCAAGATCGGTCCCGTGCCCTCGCCAGCTACACCGTGGGCAGCCAGACCTACCTGATCACGGCCAACGAGGGCGATGCACGTGAGTACACAGGCTTTGTCGAAGAGGCGCGGGTCCAGGCGCACTGTGCGCTTGGTCTGGAGCCCACGCTGTTTGCTGACGCAACCAACCAAGTGCTCGACAGCAACCTCGGCCGCTTGTTGATCACAAGCACGCCCAACGGCGGCAGCGACGGTAAAAATGGCGCGGGCCGCTGCACCGAGTTGTACAGCTTCGGCGCGCGCTCCTTCACCATCTGGAACAGCAACGTCAGCCGCGTCTACGACTCGGGTGACGAATTCGAGCAGCGTACCCAGGCCCTGCCCAACGTGCTTTTCAATGCCAGCAATACCAACAACACGCTCGACAGCCGAAGCCCCAGCAAGGGACCTGAACCCGAAGGCGTGACCGTGGGTACCTTCGGCAACAAGACGTTTGCGTTCATTGGACTGGAGCGTGTGGGTGGTGTGATGGTGTACGACGTGACCAACCCCAGCGCACCCGCTTACACCACCTACCTCAACACCCGAACCGGAGCGACTGGTGACCGCGGACCAGAGGGCTTGACGCTGATCAAGGCCGCCCAGTCCCCCAACGGTAAACCGCTGCTGGTGGTGGGCAACGAGTCGAGCGGCACGACAGCCGTCTTTCAGCTCAACCTGACGTACTGAACAACGCCCCAGATCGTTCGATCCGCTGCGCTGGCAAACACTCAGCGCGGCGCCAACCGGATGGCGCCGTCCAGCCGAATCACCTCGCCGTTGAGCATCTCGTTTTCAATGATGTGCTTGGCCAGCTTGGCGAAGTCGGCCGGGGTGCCGAGGCGGCTGGGGAAGGGCACGCTGGCGGCGAGCGCGTCCTGCACCTCCTGCGGCATCCCGAACAGCATGGGCGTGCCGAAGATGCCTGGGGCGATGGTCATGTTGCGGATGCCGTTGCGCGAAAGGTCGCGGGCAATCGGCAGCGTCATGCCCACAATGCCGCCTTTGCTGGCCGCATAAGCCGCCTGGCCGATCTGGCCGTCATAGGCGGCAACGCTGGCGGTGGAGATCATCACCCCACGCTCGCCGGTGGCTTCAGGCTCGTTCTTGCACATCGCCTCGGCGGCCAGCCGGATCATGTTGAAGCTGCCCACCAGGTTGACCATGATGGTCTTGGTGTAAACCGCCAGCGAGTGCGCGCCGCTTTTGCCCACGGTCTTTTCGGCGGGCGCAACACCGGCGCAGTTGATCAGCCCCATGAGCTTGCCCAGCGAGACGGCCTTGGCCACCACAGCCTGCCCATCGGCTTCCTGGCTCA
>JAIFNE010000094.1 GCA_020047875.1 Hydrogenophaga sp. | reverse complement strand
CTGGATGCGCCCAGCAGCGGCCATGTGACGCTCAAGGGGCAGCGGCTCGATGGCCTGAGTGCGTCGCAGCAGGGCTTGCTGCGCAACCAGCATCTGGGTTTCGTCTACCAGTTTCATCACCTGCTGCCCGAGTTCAGCGCGCGCGACAACGTGGCCATGCCGCTGTGGATCCGCCGCCTGCCGCGTGCCGAGGCTGGTGAGCGGGCGGCGAAGGTGCTGACCCGGGTGGGGCTGGCCGAGCGCCTGCAGCACCGCCCCGCCGAGCTTTCCGGCGGCGAGCGCCAGCGGGTGGCGATTGCGCGCGCGCTGGTCACGCAGCCGGCCTGCGTGCTGGCCGACGAGCCCACCGGCAACCTCGACCGCGCCACCGCGGATGGCGTGTTTGAACTCATGCTGCAGTTGGCGCGCGACCAGGGCACGGCGTTCATCGTCGTCACGCACGACGAGACGCTGGCGGCGCGCTGCGGGCGCGTGCTGCGCCTGACCACGGGCGTGCTCAGCTGAAGGGCCGAAAGGCCAGGACCTCGCGGTGTGGATCGACAGCCACTGCCACCTCGACGCGCCGGAATTCGGCCCCGACCACGCGCTGGCGGTGCAGGCGCGTGAGCGCGCCGCAGCGCTGGGTGTGGGGCTGTGCGTGATCCCCGCGGTGGAGCGCGCGAATTTCGACACCGTGCGCCTGCTCGCCCACCGACTGGGTGACGCCTACGCGCTGGGCATTCACCCGCTGTTTGTGCCGCAGGCGCTAAACGGCGACCTGCAGGCGCTGGACGCAGCACTCACCCAGCACCGCGACGATCCGCGCCTGGTGGCCGTGGGGGAAATCGGGCTCGACTTTTTCGTGCCGGCGCTGTGCGAGCCGGCCCTGCGCGAGCGCCAGACGCTCTTCTACCGCGAGCAGCTCAAGCTGGCCCGAAAGCACGGTTTGCCGGTGATCCTGCATGTGCGCCGCAGTGCCGATGCCCTGCTCAAGCAACTGCGCGAGCTGCCCACCGGTGGCGGCATGGCCCACGCCTTCAACGGCAGCGCGCAGCAGGCCCAGGCGTTCATCGATCTGGGCTTCAAGCTGGGGTTTGGCGGCGCGGTGACGTTCGAGCCGGCGCGCCGCCTGCGCGAGCTCGCAGCCAGTCTGCCGCTGACCGCCCTGGTGCTGGAGACCGACGCGCCCGACATCCCGCCGCAATGGCTGTACGCCACCGCGGCCGAGCGCGCGGCCGGCCGGCCCCAGGGCCTGAACACGCCGGCCGAGCTGCCGCGCATCGGCGCGGTGGTGGCCAGTCTGCGCCGCATGGCGCCCGCAGACCTGGCGCGCGCCACCGCCGCCAACGCCTGCGCCGCCTTGCCGCGGCTCGCGGCGCTGCATGCCGGTGCCGGCTGACATGGCGCGACTGATCGGCCTGCCGCCGGTGCTGGATGCGAACACGCGCCTGCTGGTGCTGGGCAGCTTTCCCGGCGTGGCCTCGCTGCGCGCGCAGTGCTACTACGGCCACCCGCAAAACCAGTTCTGGAAGATCCTGGGCGCGCTGTGGTCGCTGGATCTGATGCGGGCGAGTGACGCCGAGCGCCAGGCGGCGGCGCTGCACCACCGCCTGGGCATCTGGGACGTGTACGCGGCCTGCGAGCGCGAAGGCAGCCTGGACACCGCCATCCGCGCGGCGGAGCTGAACGACCTCGCTGGCCTGCGCCAACGCTGCCCGCAGCTGCAGGCCATTGCCCACAACGGCGGCGAGAGCTTCAAGCACGCCCGGCACACCCAGGCGCTGGGTCTGCCGGTGCACCGGCTGCCATCCACCAGCCCGGCCAACGCCAGCTGGTCGTTCGAGCGCAAGCGCGCCGCCTGGGCCGAGGTGTTTCGCGGTGCGGGCGTGGCGCCCTCGCCATAATGGCCTGGTGTTTAAATCGCTCGCCGCCCCAACGCATGACGCACCCTGATTCGATCCGGACCTGCCTCGCCGGCCACACACCCGGCGTGGAGGCGCCAACGTGAAGGCCGGCGCCAACGCCGCCGCCCGCCGACGAAGCGGCCCACAGACCCTGCCCGAGGTCACGCTCTCCGAGGACGGCGAGGTGCGTTTTTTGCACCTGGGCACCGAATGGATCCAGGGCTCCATGCTGATCGACGCGCCATTTGTGATCGAGCTCGACTACGTGCAGCGCATGATGGCCTGGCTGCTGTTTGTCGATCCCGACTCGGTGCCCGGGCGGCGCGCCATGCAGCTCGGGCTGGGCTCGGCGGCGCTCACCAAATGCTGCTTCAAGACCTTGCGCATGGACACCACCGCGGTGGAGATCAACCCGCAGGTGCTCGCGGCCTGCCGCGGCTGGTTCAAGCTGCCGGCAGACGGCCCGCGCCTGCGCGTGGTGCTGGCGGATGCGGCCGAGGAGGTGCGCAACCCGGCGCACACCGGCACCATCGACGCTCTGCAGGTCGACCTGTACGACCACGAGGCCGCCGCCCCGGTGCTGGACAGCCCCGACTTCTACGCCGACTGCCGCTCGCTGCTCACGGACGACGGCGCCATGACGGTCAACCTGTTCGGCCGCGACACCAGTTACGAGCGCTCGCTGCAAAGCATCGCGGCGGCCTTTGGCCACGATGCGCTGTGGGCCTTCAAGGCCACGCGCGAGGGCAACACCATCGTGCTGGCGCAGCGCACGCCCGAGCGGCCCACGCGCATGCAGCTGCTCTCGCGCGCCGAGGCCATTCAGTCGCGCTGGGGCCTGCCCGCGGTCAAGTGGCTCAAACTGTTCAAACCGGTCAGCTGAGCGGCTGAGACTTGTATGAAACCCCAAGCCCCTTCCGCACCGCTCAAGCCTGCGCAGCCCTTGGGCCCGCTCGCCTGGCGCTCGCTTGTTGAATGGCTGCAGGCCGACCTGGTGATCTCCGCCGACGAAGCCAAGCGCACCATCGCCCGCTGCGCATCCGCACACAGCGCCCAGCACCCGCTGCAGCGCCTCGCGGTGGTGGGCATGACACGCCAGGCCGATGGCACTGTGCTCGATATTGAGGCTCTCACCCAGTGGCTGGCCGAGCGCGCTGGCCTGGGCTACCTGCGCATCGACCCGCTCAGGGTGGACGTGGGCAAGGTGGCCGACGTGATGAGCGCGGCCTACGCCGAGCGCCACAAGGTGCTGCCGGTGCAGGTGACTCCGGTTGAGGTGGTGGTGGCCACCGCCGAGCCCTTCATCACCGACTGGGTGCCCGAGGTCGAGCGCCAGACGCGCAAGGCGGTCCGTCTGGTGGTGGCCAGCCCGCAGGACATCACGCGTTACACGGTCGAGTTTTTTGCGCTCGCCAAGTCGGTGCGCGCCGCCAACAAGAGCGGCGGCCAGGCGGGTTTTGGCAGCTTCGAGCAGCTGGTGGAGATGGGCAAGGCAAACAAGCAGCTCGATGCGAACGACCAGAGCGTGGTGCAGGTGGTGGACTGGCTGTGGCAGTACGCCTTTGACCAGCGCGCCAGCGACATCCACCTGGAGCCGCGGCGCGAGCAGGGCGTGATCCGCTTTCGCATCGACGGCGTGCTGCATCCGGTGTACCAGATGCCAATTGGCGTCATGAGCGCCATGACGTCACGCATCAAGCTGCTGGGCCGCATGGACGTGGTGGAGCGGCGCCGTCCGCAAGACGGCCGCATCAAAACCCTCAGGCCGGGCCTGGGCCAGGCCAAGGGCGACGAGGTGGAGATGCGCCTGTCCACCCTGCCCACCGCCTTCGGCGAAAAGTTGGTGATGCGGATTTTCGATCCGGAGTCCACCGTGAAAGACCTGAGCGCGCTGGGTTTTTCGCCGCACGACGCGCAGCGCTGGGAGGGGTTGACCAAGCGCCCGCACGGCATCGTGCTGGTGACCGGTCCCACCGGTTCGGGCAAGACCACCACGCTTTACGCCACGCTCAAGCGCCTGGCCACCGAAGAGGTGAACGTGAGCACGGTGGAAGACCCGATCGAGATGATCGAGCCCGCCTTCAACCAGACGCAGGTGCAGGCGCATCTGGACCTGGACTTTGCCCAGGGCCTGCGCGCGCTGATGCGGCAAGACCCCGACATCATCATGGTGGGTGAAATCCGCGATCTGCCCACGGCTGAGATGGCGGTGCAGGCCGCGCTGACCGGCCATCTGGTCTTCACCACGCTGCACACCAACGACGCGCCCAGCGCCATCATGCGGCTGATGGAACTGGGCATTCCGCCCTACCTGATCAACGCCACCGTGCTTGGCGTGCTGGCCCAGCGCCTGGTGCGCACCCTGTGCCCGGCCTGTCGCGAGCGCGAAGACCAGGCGGTGGCCCACGCTTCCCGCGAGGCGCTGGCCGATCTGGTCAAGCCCTGGCAGATCAGCGGCAGCTACAAGCCCTACCGGCCCGTGGGCTGCATCGACTGCCGCATGACCGGGTTCCGCGGCCGCATGGGCCTCTACGAGCTGTTGGTGGTCACCGAAGAATTCAAGGACCAGGTCAACCGCGAACCGCGTATCGAAGCCCTGCGCAAACAGGCGGTGAAAGATGGCATGCGCCCGCTCCGTCTGGCCGGTGCCGCCCGCGTGGCCGAAGGCCTGACCACGATCGACGAGGTACTGGCCACCACGCCGCCAGTGAACTGATGCCCCCACGCTCCCCGCTGCGCGAGTTTCGCTGCCCCCCGAGGGGACTGATCCGCCTTGGGGCGGCCCGGCGGCGGATCGCGCTCAATGCCTCACATTGACCACTGGGCCATCCACACCGAGCCTCCCCTGCAATGATCCCCATCAAAACCGAATCCGCCTGGCGCGGTACCGCCGATTGCCGCGCCTGCGGCATTCGCGACATGGTGCTGTTCGCCGATCTGAAAGAGGAAGATTTCAACCTCATCCATGCGCCGATCGACGATCTGGAGCACCCGCCGGGTCACGCGCTGGTGCGCATGGGCGAAACCGCCACCTCGCTCTACACGCTGCGCGTCGGCGTGGTCAAGCTGGCGCGCAACACGGCCGACGGGCGCCAGCGCATCGTGCGCGTGCTGCGCGCGGGCGATGTGATCGGGCTGGAGGCACTGATGGGCCCCACTTACGATTCGGATGCCATCAGCCTGACCAACATCAAGGTCTGCCGCCTGCCGTTGCAGGTGATCCAGCGCCTGAACCGCGAAACGCCCCGGCTACACCAGCGGCTGCTGGAGCGGTGGCACCGCAGCCTGAAAGAAGCCGACGACTGGCTGGCCGACCTGAACTTCGGCACCGCTCGCCAGCGCGTGGCTGGCCTCATTCTCAAGATGCGCTCCGACCAGGACGCCTCGGTCACCACGCTGTTCTCCCGCGAAGACATGGGTGCCATGCTCGACCTCAAGCTGGAAACTGTGAGCCGCGCGCTCAATGCGTTTGTGCGCGAGGGCGCGCTGCAGCCGCTGGACAGCCAGGGCCGGATCTACCGCGTGGTCGACGCTGCGCAGCTGCTGTCTTCCAAGACTTCAGCGCCCTGAAAAGCTGAGCGCTGGGCGACACGCGCCCGGGCACCGCCTGCTGATAATCGACCGATGCCTTCCGCCGCCACGCAACCGCCCCACCCCCAGCTCGCCAGCGGCCTGCTGCTCGCCTCGCTGGGTTCGGTGGCATTCAGCGGCAAGGCCATCATCGTCAAGCTGGCCTACCGCCACGGCGTGGACGCGGTCACGCTGATCATGTACCGCATGCTGTTTGCCTTGCCGCTGTTTCTGGCGCTGGCCTGGTGGGCCAGCCGCGGTCAGGCTGCGCTGACGCGGCGCGACTGGCTCGGCGTGATCGGGCTCGGGTTTTCGGGCTATTACCTGGCGAGCTTTCTCGATTTCTGGGGCCTGCAGTACATCACCGCCAGCCTGGAGCGGCTGATTCTGTACCTCAACCCCACCCTGGTGCTGATCCTGGGCTGGGTGCTGTATCAGCGACGCATCACCCGCTTGCAGGCCGCCGCCATGGCCTTGAGTTACAGCGGCGTGCTGCTGGTGTTCGGCCACGAGGCCGGGCAACAGGGGCCCGATGCGGTGCTGGGCGCCTTGCTGGTGCTGGGCAGCGCGATCAGCTACGCGGTGTATCTGGTCTACAGCGGCGAAATGGTCAAGCGGCTGGGCAGTTTGCGCCTGGTGGGGCTGGCAAGTAGCGTGGCTTGTGGGTTTGTGCTGTTGCAGTTCGTGCTGCTGCGGCCGCTGAGCGCGGCGGTGGTGGCGCCCGAGGTGATCTGGCTTTCGTTGCTCAACGCCACGCTGTGCACCTTCGCACCGGTGCTGATGGTGATGATGGCCATTGAGCGCATTGGCGCCGGTCTGGCCGCGCAGGCCGGCATGATCGGGCCCATGTCCACCATCGCCATGGGCGTGGTGATTCTGGGTGAGCCGTTCAACGGCTGGATCGTGGCGGGCACCGTGCTGGTGGTGGCCGGGGTGTTTCTGGTCACGCGGTTTGGGCGCGCGCCGGTCAAGTAATTCAACACAAAAGGAAATTCACCATGAATCTCGGCATTGCAGGCAAGTGGGCGCTCGTGTGCGGCGCCAGCAAAGGGCTCGGACTGGGTTGCGCGCAGGCGCTCGCGGCCGAGGGTGTGAACGTGGTGATGGTGGCGCGCGGGCGCGAGGTGCTGGAAGCCTCGGCCACCGCCTTGCGCGCCGCTTCACCCGGCGTCCAGGTCATGGTGGTGGCGGCCGACATCACCACACCCGAAGGACGCGCCGCCGCCTTCGCGGCACCGGGCGGGCCCGGCACGGCGTTCGACATCGTGGTCACCAACGCCGGCGGCCCGCCGCCGGGCGACTTCCGCAGCTGGGACCGCGAGGCCTGGATCAAGGCGGTGGACGCCAACATGCTCACGCCCATCGAACTTATCAAGGCCACGGTGGACGGCATGGCGGCGCGCGGTTTCGGCCGCATCGTCAACATCACCAGCAGCGCGGTGAAGGCGCCGATCGACATCCTCGGCCTCTCCAACGGCGCACGCAGCGGCCTGACCGG
>JAIFNE010000098.1 GCA_020047875.1 Hydrogenophaga sp. | reverse complement strand
TGCCGCTTTTCTCGATCAGCCGGCGCAGGTCGCCGTCGGTGAAGATGCCGAGCACGCGGTCTTCGCCGTCCACCACCGCGCTCATGCCCAGACCCTTGGCGCTGATTTCGCGCATGAGCGTCATGAGGTCCACGTCTTGCAGCACGCGCGGCAGCTCGGCGCCGCTGCGCATGACATCGCTCACATGGGTCAGCAGCTTGCGCCCGAGCGCGCCGCCCGGGTGGGAGCGGGCGAAGTCGTCGGCACGGAAACCACGGGCGTCCAGCAAGGCCACCGCCAGCGCGCGGTGGGCGCGAGGTTGTGCGGGCAGGCTTCCTTGGCCACCGAGGCGTCGAGCACCACGTCGGCATGTCGGCCCAGGGTGGAGTCGGCACGCCCAGTGAGCGCAATCAGCGGCACGCCCATGCGCTTGATCAGCGGGAGCAGCGTGGTGAGCTCTTCACTTTCACCGCTGTTGCTGATGCCCAGCACCACGTCGGCGGCGGTGATCATGCCCAGATCGCCATGGCTCGCCTCGGCGGGGTGCACAAACATGGCCGGGCTGCCGGTGGAGGCCAGCGTGGCGGCGATCTTGCGCCCCACATGCCCGCTTTTGCCCATGCCCATCACCACCACGCGGCCACGGCTGCCGAGCACCAGCGCCACGGCGCGGGCAAAGCGCTCGTCGAGCCGGTTGGCCATGTCGCTCACCGCCTGCGCTTCAATGTGCAGGGTGTCGGCGGCCAGCGCGAGCGCGCGCGCCGGATCGAAAGAAAAAGTGTCAGGCATGGTGGAATTATCCGAGATGGATCGTCTCGGCGTATGGTGACTGAGCGAGCCGGGCCAGGCGCAACTCTGCCGCTACCATCCCCGCATGACCTCGCTCGACATCACCCTGCTGTACCTGCTCGCCGCGGTGCTGGGGGTGGTGGCCTGCCGGCAGTTCAAACTGCCACCGATGCTGGGCTATCTGGTGGTCGGCGTGTTGATCGGGCCGAACGCGCTGGCGCTGGCGCAGAACTCCAGCGGCATTCGCTACCTGGCCGAGTTCGGTGTGGTGTTCCTGATGTTCGTGATCGGGCTGGAGTTCAGCCTGCCCAAGCTGCGCAGCATGCGCCGCCATGTGTTCGGGCTCGGGTTGTCACAGGTGGTGCTCACGGTGCTGATCACCAGCGGCGCTTCCCTGCTGCTCACGCTGGTGCTGCCCGCTTGGTGGGACGTGTCGTGGCAGATCGCGCTGGCGCTCGGTGGCGTGATGGCCATGAGCAGCACCGCCATCGTGATCAAGCTGCTGGCCGAGCGACTGGAGCTGGAGAGCGAGCACGGCAAGCGGGTGGTCGGCATTCTGCTGTTCCAGGATCTGGCGGTGGTGCCCTTGCTGGTGCTGATCCCGGCGCTTGCCGCAGCGCCGGAAAACCTGCTGCCCGCGCTGGGTCTGGCCCTGCTCAAGGCGGTGCTGTTGCTGGGCGTGCTGCTGACCGGCGGGCAACGGGTGATGCGCTGGTGGCTCACCTTGGTCGCGCGGCAAAAGAGCGACGAGCTGTTCATGCTCAACCTGCTGCTGATCACGCTGGGCCTGGCCTGGCTCACCGAGCACGCGGGCCTGTCGCTCGCGCTCGGCGCCTTCGTGGCCGGCATGCTGATTTCAGAGACCGAATACAAGCACCAGGTGGAAACCGACATTCGGCCGTTTCACGACGTGTTGCTGGGCCTGTTCTTCATCACCATCGGCATGATGCTCGACTGGCGGCTGGTGCTGGAGCGCTGGCCGATGGTGTTGCTGCTGCTCACGCTGTCGCTGGCGTTCAAGCTGGCGCTCATCACCAGCCTAACCCGCGCGTTCGGCGCACCCATGGGGGTGTCGCTGCGGGTTGGGTTGTACCTGGCGCAGGCGGGCGAGTTCGGTTTGGTGTTGCTCACGCTGGCCGGGCAAAACAACCTGGTGCCGCCCGCGCTGTTCAACCCGATTCTGGCCGCCATGGTGGTGTCGATGCTGGCCACGCCCTTCGTCATCCTGTATGCCAACACCATCGTGAGCCGGCTGGTGGGCAGCGACTGGCTGATGCAGTCGGTCCAGATGACCACCATCGCGCGCAAGGCGATGAACACCGATCGCCACGTGATCATTTGCGGCTACGGCCGCTGCGGGCAGAACCTGGCGCGGCTGCTGGAGGCCGAGGGCATTCCGTACATGGCGCTTGACCTCGACCCCGACCGCGTGCGCCAGGCCGCCGCCGCCGGGCACTCGGTGGTGTTTGGCGACGCGGCGCGCCTGCAGGCCCTGCTGGCCGCCGGTCTGCACCGCGCCAGCGCGGTGGTCGTCACCTACCTGGACACGCCCAGCGCGCTCAAGGTGCTGCACCACGCCCAGCAGCAAGCGGCCCATGTGCCGGTGGTGGTGCGCACGGTGGACGACGTGGACCTGGACCAGTTGCGCCAGGCGGGCGCCACCGAGGTGGTGCCCGAAGCCATCGAAGCCAGCCTCATGCTGGCCAGCCACGCGCTGGCGCTGGTGGGCGTGCCGATGCGGCGCGTGATCCGGGTGGTGCAAGAGCAGCGCGATGCCCGCTACAGCCTGCTCAAAGGCTATTTCCATGGCGCCGACGACGACAGCGTGGACGAAATCGATCACGAGCGGCTGCACACGGTGACCCTGCCCGCCGCCAGCCGGTGGGTGGGCAAACCCCTGGGGCAGCTCGCCCTGCAAGGGATCGGCGCGCGGCTGGTGAGCCTGCGCCGTGCCAGCGGCAAGGCCTCGATTTTTGACGACGACACCCCGATGGAAGGGGGCGACACCCTGGTGCTGGGCGGCAAAGCGCAGGCCTTGTCGCGGGCAGAGGACCGGCTGCTGTCCGGCTGAAACGGGGTGCGGGCCGCGTCGGCCGGCGAGTGGCGAGCCGATCGCCCGACACAACCACACCGGCAACATGGTTGATGTGACTACTCGGTTTTCCGAGTTACCCATTGGTCACTATGCTCTGGTTCTTTCAACACCCGAGGAGACTTCAAGATGGACCGTCGCATGTTTCTGGGCGCTGGCATGGCCGGCGCCGCCACGCTGACCTTTTCGTCGGTGTGGTCACAAAGCACCCCCAGTTTTGGTGCACCCACGCTGCCCGAGCCCGGCTTTCGCAAGCTGAAGGTGGGCGCCATGGAGGTGATCGCCCTCAACGACGGGGCGCTGCGCCGCCCGCTGGGTGAAGAATTCGTTCGCAACGCGCCGCTGGAGCAGGTGAAGGCCATGCTGGCCTCGCAAAACCTGCCGACCGACTATGTGGACATCCCGTTCACGCCCTACCTCGTGGTCAGCGGCAACACCAAGTTCCTGATCGACACCGGCTTTGCCGACAACGGCCCACCCACCACCGGCCGCCTGGCCGCCAATCTGGCCGCCGCCGGTCACAAAGCGGAGGACATCGACCACGTCATCATCAGCCACTTCCACGGCGACCACATCAACGGCCTGCGCAAGAAAGACGGCTCGCTGATGTTCCCGAAGGCCAAGGTGCATGTGCCAGCGCCTGAACACGCCTTCTGGTTTGACGACGCCAAGATGAACGCCGCGCCACCGGCAGCCCGGGGTAACTTCGAGAATGCCCGCCGCGTCATTGGCGGCCTGCCGGCCGCGCAGCTGGTGAAGTTCGAACCGGGTGCCGAGCTGGCGCCCGGGATCACCACCTCGGCGGCGTTTGGCCACACCCCTGGCATGAGCCTGGTGACCGTGCAGTCTGAAGGGCAGTCGTTCATGTACGTGGCCGACCTCACCAACATTCCGTCGCTGTTCGCCCGCAGCCCCGACTGGGCGGTCGCCTTCGACATGGACGCGGAGATGGCGCGCCAGACCCGCCGCCGGGTGTTCGACTCGCTGGTCGCCAGCAAGATGATGATGGGTGGCTTCCACTTCCCGTTCCCGACCATGGGCACCATCCAGGCCGCCGGCAACGGTTACCAGTTTCAGCCCATGGCCTGATCGCGCCCCGCCGGGTGAGGGCTCGGCAGGCGCTTGAAAGCAACGCCCCGGCGTGCTGGGGTTTCTGCTGGCGCAAGGCGGACATGCTGGCCTCAGGCGCTGGCCCATAATGGCCGATCCGCAACGGACCGGCCCCCATGGACACCTCCGCCTACCTGAAATCCCACATCCGCACCGTGCCCGACTGGCCGGCGCCCGGCGTGCAGTTTCGCGACATCACGCCGCTGCTGCAGGACCCCAAGGTGTTCCGTGTGCTGATCGATACCTTCGTGCACCGCTACATGGCGCCCGAATTGCGCCCCACCGTGGTGGCCGGGCTGGACGCGCGGGGGTTCATCATCGGCTCGGTGCTGGCCTACGAGCTGGGCGTGGGCTTTGTGCCGATTCGCAAGAAGGGCAAGCTGCCCTTCACCACGGTGGAAGAAACCTACGAGCTGGAGTACGGAAGTGCCACGGTGGAACTGCACACCGACGCCGTGCGGCCCGGTGACAAGGTCGTGCTGATCGACGACCTGATCGCCACCGGCGGCACCATGATGGCGGGGCGCAACCTGCTGGAAAAACTGGGCGCGACGGTGATTGAAGGCGCTGCCATCGTCGACCTGCCTGAACTCGGCGGCTCAGCCAAGCTGCGCGCGGCAGGCCTGAAGCTGCACACGCTGGTGGATTTCGCCGGGCACTGACTGAGGTCGCGCAGGCGGGGTTGGTCGGCGGTCCGCTGGCGCCCAACTCGATCAAAGCTTGCCGTGCTGCGTCTCGCTGAGCGCCGAGAAGTCGCTGAGTGATTCCGGGATCGGCATCATCAGATCTTCGGTGTCGGGCGGGCCGCGGCGCAGCGGTGGCGAGGCCGTCGCGAGGGCCTGGCGGAACGCTTCAATCTCGGCCGCCTCCACGGCCTGCACCGCACCGACGCGCCGGGAGACCGGGGGCGTGGGAATGGCCATCGGGCTTTCAGACCCCACGGGGCGCTGGGTCTGGGCGGCAACCGCCGCCCTCAGGGCGATGCCGCGCTGGTCGTGCGTCGGCTTTCGGCGCCAGTAAACCGAAGGAATCGACATGCTGTGGCGCGATTGCGCGCTCGCCTGCACCCAGCGTTCGATTTCCAGCAGATAGGCATCGGGCATGACTTCGGCTGGCAGCGCCAAGTCGATCAGCACCAGAAAGCTGTCGCCGTTGGCATCCAGCGTGAGCACCTTGAAGTCGTAGCTGCTCGAGAGCACGCCACCGCGAATCATCGACTCACGCACCACCGAAAACAACTGTTCGCGGCGCAGAATGCGGCGGCCGCGGCGTGGCGAAATCAGGGGCAGCGTGGTCTGGCCGAACGACTTGCGCTTGCGCGGAAGGCCGCCAGCCGACCGCGAGAGGGGTTTTTTGGCCCGGAGCCAGCTGATCAAAGACATGTTGTTGAGTGTGTGCTGACAAGACGGGCGGCGTGCGACGAATCAACTGGGGAAAACCGGGGCTGTTTCGCGGCAACAAAGGGACGGCAGCGTTAGGTAACGGCCACCCGCTTGGGCTTGTTGTACATGCGGCGCGCCAGCACCGCCGCCATCGACACCGTGAGTTCCAGCGCAATGTCGGGGTGGCGGGTGGAAAGCTCGCGAAAGCGCAAAGCGGTGAGGCACCACAGGCGCACATCGCCACCAGCGTTCACCGTGGCGCTGCGCGGCAGGTGGCTGAAAAAGGCGCCTTCGCCCAGCAGCGAGCCCGCGCCCACCATCGCAATGCGCACGCGCTCGCGACTGTCCTGGTAGTGCACGGTGAGGCTACCCGACTCGACGAAGTACACGGAGCGGTCTTTCACGCCCTGCTCAATCAGCACCTGCCCCTCCTGCAGCGTCACCAGCTGCAGGTATTCGGCAAGCTCGCGCCACTTCGCGTCGGTCAGGCTCATCGGCACCGCGTCCAGCGCGTTGCTCATCTGCATGGCACGGGCCAGTTGCAGGATGTCGTGGCGCGCGGTGTGGGACGTGGTAACAGTCATCGGCACAAGATAACCCTGCGCAGCATCCCGGCGCAAGCGGCATTTACCACCGTTTACAGTTTCGGGCCGGGCGGGCTCGGGCAGCGCCCCAGCGGTCACGCGGGCGTTACTTGCCGATGCAAAAACGCGAAAAAATCTCGCCCAGCAAATCGTCGGCGCTGAACTCACCGGTGATTTCTCCCAGCGCGTGCTGGGCCAGCCGCAGTTCTTCCGCGAGCAGATCGAGGTGGTCGGCACGCTCGCCGAGCCACGTGGTGGCTTCCTGCAGATGGGTGTGCACCCGCGCGAGCGCCTGCAGGTGGCGCTCGCGCGCCATGAACAGGCCGCCGCCACCCTGCTGCCAGCCGGCCAGCACCAGCAAGCGCTGGCGCAGCGCCTCGATGCCCTCGCCGTGCTTGGCCGACAAGGGCAGCGTGTGCGCATCTTCGGTGGCCAGCAGGCGCGCGCGCGCGGCGGCGTCGCACTGGTCGAGCTTGTTCCAGATCTGCAGCACGGCCACTCGCGGCGGCAGTGCGGCGGCAATGGCCGCATCGGCGGCCCGATAACCGGGTTGCTCACTTCGGGTGAGGTCGTGCAGGAACAACACCGCGTCGGCCTGGGCGATCTGATCCCAGGCGCGCGCAATCCCGATTTTTTCCACCTCGTCCACATCGGGGCTGTCGCGCAGGCCGGCGGTATCGATCACGTGCAGCGGTACACCCTCAATCTGAATCGTCTGTTGCACCACGTCGCGCGTGGTGCCGGCGATCGGGGTCACGATGGCCAGCTCGGCCCCTGCCAAGGCGTTGAGCAGCGAGCTTTTCCCGGCGTTGGGCTGGCCGGCAATCACCACCTTGAGGCCGTCGCGCAACAGCGCACCCTGGCGGGCCTGGGCCTGCACCTCGGCCAGCGACGCACACAGCCGCGCCAGCTGGCCGCGCGCGTCGGCCTTTTGCAGAAAGTCGATTTCCTCCTCGGGGAAATCGAGCGTGGCCTCGACCAGCATGCGCAGCCGAATCAGCGCGTCGCGCAGCGCATGGACGCGCTCGGAAAACACGCCGGCCAGCGAGCGGCTGGCGCTGCGCGCGGCGGCTTCGGTGCTGGCGTCGATCAGGTCGGCCACCGCCTCGGCCTGCGCCAGATCGAGTTTGTCGTTGAGAAAAGCGCGCTCCGTGAACTCACCGGCGCGCGCCAGCCGCAGGCCCGCCAGCAACGGCTGGCCATGGGCACCCGTCGTCTGCGCGAGCGACAGGCAGCGCGCCAGCAGCAGCTGCAACACCACCGGCCCGCCATGACCTTGCAGCTCCAGCACGTCTTCACCGGTGTACGA